>NZ_JBIRXG010000017.1:0-79147 GCF_044388685.1 Streptomyces sp. NPDC020192
CCGCCCCGACGCATGAGGAGCATCCACCGCCCGCGACCAGCAGCCCTTCCCCAACCTCAACCACGAAACGGACAAGAGCTCACGTTCCGCACTCTTAAAGGCACCAGCGCGGCTTCCAGTTCCCAACCCGCCGGGCTGTAGGAGCTGGGCAGCGCACCGGCGTTCAGTGCAGCGCAAGCCTGTGCGGACGCATCGTGGGGCGGCTCTGCGATATCCCCGTGCCTGCTTGAGCCATGGCTGTGTTCGCCGGTCAGTGCGGTCGGCTGGCCTGGCGTTGCAGGTCGGCTGGCGCGGCGGCGGGGCGCACCGTGGTGTGCCGGGACTTCGGCGGCGCGGGTTCCGGTGCCGTGTGCGAGTTCTTCGGCGAGGAGGCCCGCCGGTGTGTAGACGGAAGCGCGGATGGCCCAGGTGGGCTGGTTGATGCTGGGGCCGGACCAGATGGTCCAGGTGTCGAGGGGCTGGGGGGTGCGTTGGTGGCGAAGGCGTCGAAGTGCACACCCACGTCGCCGTGCTGTGGCTGCCAGCTCAGTCGACGTCCGTCCCACGGCGGGTGTCCATCCTGCGTCGGTGAGAGGGCTGGTGGCCTGGGCGACGGTCTTGTCGGTGACCGGGGTTCCGAGCGCGGTCTTCCAGGCATCTCCGTGGCTGAGGACCGTGAGCAGGGTATCCAGAATGGGTTGGGGGGTGGCGGGCGTGATGGTCAGGTGCCACATGCGGTCGTTGACTGGTGTCTCGTAGGCAGTGATGGTCCACTGAGCGTCCCGGGCGTGGGTTTCGTGGTCGAAGAGGACGCGCAGGGTGAGCGATTCGTGGGTGGCGACGGTGGTGTTGTCGTCCCTGGTTCTGCGGCCGGAAGCCTTCCGAGGTGAGGGTGGCGCGGGCGGTGTGCAGCGTGCTGCCGGTGAGGGTGGCGACGACGGCGCTGGGGTGCTGAGGGTGCAGGGCGAGACGAACGTGCACGTCGGGCGGGGTGTCGGGCATAAGGAGCTCGTTTCACCGGTCCGGGCCGACGCGCGGAGGTCGGCCCGGACCGGAGGGTCTAGCGGGTGGCTCGGGCAGGGGTTGGGGCGGTCCGCGGTGGCGGCCCGGCCCGAGGGGCAGCCGGGGTTCGGGCCGGGCGGCCGGTACGCGGTGCTGGTGGGCTGGTGGCTTGGTGCCAGCGGGCGCGCAGTGCGGTGAGGTCGGCCAGAGCCCGTCGGCTGCCGGTGATCAGCTGGTGGGGGCTGTTGGCCGGGTCGTCGGTGAGGGCTGTGATGCTGGCGGCGACGGTCTGCGCGCGGGTGAGCAGAGCGCGTTGCAGGACCTTCGCGCCCCAGTGTTCGGGGGAGCCGGCCGGCGTGGAGAGCAGGGTCAGCAGGTCTGCGGGGGCGATGCCGTGTGCGAGCAGGCCGCGGTGCTGGGCTTCCCAGAGCACGGTGATCGGGTCAACTGGGTCGCCGCGGTGCGTGAGCGCGGTGAGGCACTGCCACAGCGCCGCGTGCAGGGGGAGGGCGAAGTCTTCGGAAACGAGCCAGCGCATCTGACGGGTCTCGGCGGGGTACGCGGTCGCGGTGGCGATCAGGAGGCGTTCCTCGTCGAGGACTTCCTCGCTCGTGTCTGGGGCTGGTGCCGGCGGCAGCAGGGTGCGAGGCGAAGCGGCCGGAGAGGTCGTCCAGGAACCGGGCGAGGGCTTCGGCCTGCTGGACGGTGGCCTTCGCCCGGTGGGGCAGGGTGGTGTCCGTCGCGGTCTGGGCCAGGCGTTCGGCGTGACTGCGCAGGCTGCGGCGGGCGTGGTCGGCGCGGATCATCCGGGCGTACGTGGCCGCGTGCTGGGGCCAGGGGCAAACCTGGATGAGGGCGTGCAGGTAGGAGGCGGTCAGCCCGCGGGCGTGAGGGCGGGCCGCGTCCAGGACGGTGTTCAGCCAGGCCGGACTCGTGCGGTGCTGCTCGGCATCGGGAGCCGGCACCGTGCGCATGCCGCGGAACAGCTCGCCGTGCGTGTGGTTGGAGAAGTGGTCCGGATCCAGCGGGCCGATCTCGTCGAGGCGGTGGGGGTCCAGCAGGAGGGCGCCGAGCAGGGATTGTTCGGCGTAGTGCACGGGTGGGGGTGGCGACAGGCCGTCCAGGTCGTCGTTGTCGTCGGAGGGGGAATGGGGCATTAGGCGGCCAGGGTGAAGTCGTCGGGGGTGAGGGACTTGCCGAGGTGCGGTGCCAGCAGGTGGGCTGCGAGCCGGGGCGGGACCGCATTGCCAACCTGGCTGAAGATCTGGCCCTTGTTGCCTTGCTAGGGATAGTCGGCGGGGAAGGTCTGCAGGACGCCGGCCTCGGCGGCGGTGATCCGGATCGGATCCGGGGCCGGGTCGGTGCCCGGTGGCGTGGGGGCGACCGGCTCGGCCTGCCACACGCACTCGTTGGCCCGGTGGCCGAAGAACAGGGTCCCGGCCGGCTCGTCGATCGCGCGGATGGTGGCGTTGGCCTGGTTGTTGTTGCGCAGGGTCCAGCGCCACACCGCGGGCGTCGCTCGGGCAGTGGGGTTTTCAGCGTGGACGGCCTTCTCCGCCCGGCCATCCGCCACAGTGGCGGCCGGGTTTGCGGGCGGGTGCGGTTTCCAGGTGCCGCGGTCGCGGGCGTCGCTCAGGGTCTTGCGGGAGCCGGAGGGGAAGGGCTCGGGCCCGCCGCCGGGTCCGCCTCCGGCACAGACGGTGGGTACGGGACGGTCGGTGGCGCCCCAGCCCAGGGCCTCGGCCATGGACACCCAGCGGGCGCGGCCCGGACCGAACAGCGAGTCGGGCTCGCCGAATTTGGCGTGTGTGGGCGGCGGCGGCTCGGCGGTTCGCGTGCGCGAGGCGAGCAGGATCGCCCGCCTCCTCGTCTGCGGCACCCCGTAGTCGGCCGCGTTCAAAACCCCCGTCCAGACCGAATACCCCCAGGTCCGCAGGATCGCTGCGTACTGGCGCCACAGGGGCAGCACGTCGGGGACCTCTTCCATCGCGACCCACTCCGGCTGGCCGTGCCGGTTGAGGGCGTGCAGGTAGCGCATGGGTTCGGCGGCGAGCAGGGAGCGCTCGTCACGGCAGGCGGCGAGCAACTCGGCGCGGGTGTCCAGCCCTTGAGCGAGATCGGCGACGGCCTGGTGGACCAGAGGCTGGTCGACGAGCCCGAGGCGTTTGCCCGCCACCGACCATGCCTGGCACGGCGGGCTCGCGATCAGCCCGGTGATCCTGCCGAGGAACGGCCAGAGGGGATAGGCGGCGACATCGGTGCGGATCGTCAACTGCCCTGCCGCTGCCCGGGTTTTGCACGCCCACTCGCCCCATTCCAGGCCCACGTCCCGCACGCCGAGCACGGTCAGGGCCTGACTCCATCCCCCAGGCCCCGCGAAGAGGTCGAGTATCAACTGGCCAGCCCGAAGTCGTCCTGCGTGAACTCCGGTTCGCTGCTCCGGCAGGCCCAGGGAGAAGAGCCGTCCACCACACCCTGCTCCAGCTCCGGCGCATCAGGAGTGTCAGTCAACTCGCTCTGACGGGCGGCCCATTCGGCTGCGGTGACATGGTCGATCGGAGCTTCGCCCAGCGGTGCCCTGGAACGGTGCAGAAATGCCTGCCCGAGGAGCCGGTTGCCGCTCGCGTTCGCGCGGGCATTGCCCTGACGGACGGCGGCGCCGAATTCCACGACGCCCTGCCACTCGTCCGGACTCGTGTCACGGATATTCCGCCACTGCGCATTTCCATGGAACGGGCAAGTTATTGAGAATTGAGACAGGGTCGTGATCCTTCGGTCGGTGGGGTGAGGCAGGTCTGAGGGGGGCGCTGACTGTGTGACGGTCCGGTCATTCCGGGCGGGTGTCAGTGGTGCCTGCGATCGTGTGCGGCGTGGATGAACTCGTGGAACGTGTTGACGCGCAGGACCGTGTGCTGGGGGTAGTCAGTCGGCGGGACGCCGTTCGGGAGGGCTGGCTGCACCGGGTTGGCGTGGTGGTGTGCCGCGATAGGCGGGACCGTTTTCTCGTCCATCGGCGAGCCGAGCACCTGTCCCGTTTCGCGGGTCACTACGAACTTGGGGTCGGGGGTGCTGCGGGAGTCGGCGAGTCCTATGTGCAGGCAGCTGCCCGCGAGGTCAGTGAGGAGATGGGAGTGCAGGCGACGGTGTGCCTTCGGTTCAAGTTCCTCAACAGGGGCGGGCTCAGCCCTCATTGGGTTGCGGTCTGTGATGCCGTGCTTCCGGAGATCGTCGCCCCTGATCCGGAAGAGGTGGCCTGGCACGGGTGGCTGACTGAGTCCGAGCTGCGGCGGGCTCTGCAGCAGTGGACTTTCACTCCTGATAGCCAGGCGATTTTCGATCGATATCTCGCTTGTCGTGCTGCCCCGGCTTCTGCGCAGGAACGGAGTTCATGAGCTGGGTCAGGGGGACGAAGGCGCCGGTCGTTCCGATGGGTGCTGCAGCGCAGTGCCGGTCGCGGGTTGGGGGACGGACGAGGTAATGAGAGGGCTCCGGGAAGAGGGCGGCGGCTTTCCGGGTTCGGCTGGCGGAGGCTGGCAGCCTGGTGCGGACGGTGAGCAGAGCGCCGGAAACGGGCGGGTGGCGGTGCGCCGGAGCGGTTACCGGGTGGCCGATCGACCGGTCGAGACGGATGGCCCTGCTGCCGGCCGGCTGGCTGCGGTCGGCACCGGACGGGCCGCCGGCGGAAACCTGAGGGTGGGGGGCGGTTCGATGAGTGCGCCCAGGGTGGCGATGCCGCGGGCGGTCAGGCGTACGCGGTCGCGCGGCAGACCACCGCGAAAGGAGAGCGGTGCGGACGCGGGCTCGCGTGCGATGAGGTCCTTGGCATCCAGTCGACGCAGCTCTTCGACTCCCACGAACGTGTAGCGGAAGTAGACGTGCTGCCGGCCGAGGTCCCTGGCGACGGCGATGTGGCCGCAGGCGACCTCGAGCAGGACACTGCGCTGCTCAGGGTCAAGCTCGTCAACGGGAGCGGCGGCGGTAGTGGCAGGACGCCGTCGACGCATCTCGCCGGCGATGCGTGCGGCGCACTCGACGGCCTCCCGGGGTGCCAGGGCGGTGAGTTCACGGGCCAGCCGCGCGTACTGGCCCATCCCACGACGGGGGTCGAGGTGCTCGTTTGCCGTGTCGGCCGGGGGAAGGGTCTGCTGGGCCGCGGTGAGGTAGCGGGTGGCGCCGCCGCTGAGGTAGGCGAGCTGCTTCAGTCGTACGACGGCGTCGGTCACCGTGTCGCTGGCGCGCAGGCGTTGGTCCTGGATCGCTTTGATGGCGGCGAGGGTCTCGCGCTCCAGCCGGTCGGGCCGAAGCTGCGTAGTCGCTCGGGTCGGGATCTGCTGCTCGGCCGAAGAGCAGGAGATCGACCTTGTCGTTGTGCTGGGTGTAGAGGTCAGCGAGGGCCAGGAGCCGCCCCACGGGGGTCGGCGGCGCGGACACGTCGACATCGAACAGCAGGGCGTCGTCGGGCGGTGTTGTCATCAGTGGAAGGTCTTCAAACAGAGTGGGGTGAGTCAGCGGATGCGCCTGGCCCGCTGGCCGGGCGGCGGTGCAGGTGCGGTCCGCCCACTGGCGGTACGGGGCGCGGTCAGGCTGGACTGGGCGGCCGACAGGGCGCGGGCGGCATCGTCAAGGTGCAGGCGTAGGCGGCTGTGGGCGTCGATCGCATGGAATTGCCTCTGGATTGTGGCCTGTGTGCCGGGTTTGTTCAGGGTGACGACGGGGCCCACGGCTTGGGTGTAGTGAGCGGTGGCGCGGCCGAGGTGGATGGCGGTCTGGCTCAGAGTGTCGGCCAGGTTCTGGAAGGTGCCCTCGAAGTGGTGGAGCGAGAGGCACATCGCGGCCTCACCGGCCGCGCGGGCGGTGAGGTGACACAGCAGGTCGATGTGCCGCATCACGGTGAACAGGCCGGTGGGGTCAGCGGTGATCGGATGGTCGCGCACGTCTGCGCGGACAGCGTCGAGCGCTTCCTCCAGCGTCATGTCGTCGAAGTCGGACGGCTCGCAGGTGCGCAAAAGGCGGGCTCCGGAGGGGAATCGGTCGGCAGGCGGGGATGATCAGCGGGACCCGGTGGGACGGGCCATCGGGACGGTGGCCGCCGGCGGGGCGGGGGGCTGGCCGAGGGCGCCGGCCAGGGCAGCGAAGCCGTTCACCGGCGTCGGGCACCCGTTGCGACGGCGGTGGCCGCCTTGCCCGGTGCCGTCGTCGGCGCGCGGCCGGGCTTCTGGGTGGCCAGGGCCAGTCGTCCGGCGGTGGTGATCGTGACGTCCCGAACGAGCAGGGAGGTCCCCTGCACACGGATCAGCTTGTTCTCGGCGAGCACGTGGAAGGGCTTGGCGTGGATGGTGCTGCCGTCACCGGCCTGCACGCTCTCCCGGCCGCCGCGCAGTGACCGGGAGAGGCGGGCGCCACCCTGGGCGATCGATTCCAGGGCCGTGCGCTGGGCGGGGGTCGGTGCTCCGGGTGCTCCGTGAGGTTGCGGATGATGCCGGAGGCGGTGTAGAGGCAGGAGGTCGTGCACAGGTCGAGATCGTGGGCGGCATCGGCCAGGGCTTCGGCCAGCCGGGGCGCGGCCTCGGCATGCCGGGCCCTGCGCACCGCATCGTCGTCGAGCGGCGGGCCGCTGGTGAACGGGGCGCCCTCCAGCGGGTTTTCGGCCACCGCGTTCGCCAGGTCGGTGGCGGCGAGCGAGGCCGTGGCAACGGCGGAGCTGAGGGTTTCCAGGGAGGAGCGGCTGCCAGGTACGGCGGTGTACTGGCTGCCGTCGAGCACGGCCAGCCGTTGAAGGGTGCGGCCGATCAGTTCGTGGATCTGCACGATCTTCGGGGCGAGTTGCGCAAGCAGTTCGCTGCCCGGCTCGGCCTTCAGCTTGGTGAAGCTGGTGTGCAGGGCGCCGAAGTCGGCGCCGAGCCTTACATGTCGGCGGGGTGGGTCACTGCGTGACGCTGGGGGCGATGGCGGCGAGGGTGCAGTCGTGGCTGGGCCGGCACTGCACGGCGAGGGTCACGGCGCGGTCCTCGGCTCCGCCGCCGCCCTTCTTCCAGACGATGTGCTGCGTGCCGTTGACGGTGACGACGTAGATGTATGCCTGGGTGATCGCCGACGGGTCCTCGGCGAGCGCCTGCTTGAAGGCGCCTGGGTAGTGGCCTTCGGTGATCTTCGCGGTGGCGTGCTGGTCCTGGTCGGCCATCCGTGACCACAGCAGCGGATCCGGGACTTGGCCGGAGACCGAGGCCCAGTCGGCGTACTTGGGCTCCTTGCTCATCCATGCGCGCATGCCTGCGAGCTGCTGGTCGCGGCTGGTGTCTCGGGTGTCGTAGGACCACAGCATGGCGGCGGCGGCCTTGGCGTAGGCGACGGGTTCGGCGATCTGCGGGGGAGCGGGAACCGATCCCGACCCCGCCGACGGCGTCGGTGCGGCCTCGGAGGGCGAGGCGCTGCTCGCCGGGGACGGCGCGCTCTGGTTCTGGTCCTGGCCGTGTTCGCCCCGGCCCGTGAAGTACGCGGTGGTGGCGGCGACGGCGAGTAGCCCGGTGATCACGAGCGCGAAGAGTCCGACGCGCTTGTTCACCGACCAGGTGACGCCGTACCCGGACAGGGAGGGGAATCGCTTCTGCATCAGTGGACCTGCGACCCCAGGGACGAGAAGGACGTGACGATGCCGTTGGCGGCACCGAGGCCGAGGGCGGCGCCGGCCGCGACGACCGCGCCCTTCTTCCCGTTGGCCTCGGCCTGGTGGCCACCGGTGTGGTGGCCCCAGGCCCACACGCCGAGGGAGACGGCGAGTGCGCCGACGACGGCGACG
Organism: Streptomyces sp. NPDC020192; assembly: GCF_044388685.1. Classification (NCBI taxonomy): domain Bacteria; kingdom Bacillati; phylum Actinomycetota; class Actinomycetes; order Kitasatosporales; family Streptomycetaceae; genus Streptomyces; species Streptomyces sp. NPDC020192. The sequence goes on from NZ_JBIRXG010000017.1 coordinate 7,778, forward strand.
ATGCCGAAGAGGTTGATGCTGTTGACGACGTTCTTCAGGACGGACAGGCCAGGCAGGCCCCCGCCCTGGGGCGAGATGCCCGGATCGTAGGCGAGGTAGACCGCGGCGCGGTCTGCGAGAGACAGGGGTATGACGGGGCTCCTTGCAGGCGCAGGCCGGGTGAGGGCCAGCGGGGAGGGAAGGAAAAGAAGAGAGAGGGGGAAGGGGCGCGCGGGGCGCGAGAGAGGGCCGCGGCCAGGCCCGCCCGAAGCCGTGCGGGCGGGGTGCGGCGTCAGACGACGCGGCGGGCGGCGAGGATGTCCCAGTCCGCGAGTGGCGTGATCCGGACGGGCTTGGTGGTGCGCGGGGCCTCGATGACCAGGCCCGAGCCGATGTACATGCCGACGTGTTCGGGCCGTGCGGCCGTGCCGCGGCTGAAGATCAGGTCACCGGGCTTCAGGGCGTTCGGCGAGACGGCTTTGCCTTCACTGACCTGCGTGTACGTGGTACGGGTCAGGCTGATGCCGGCGTGTTTGTACGCCTGCTGCATCAGGCTGGAGCAGTCGCAGCGGCCCATCGGGTCGGGGCCGTGCGCGGCGGTGCAGGATCCGCCCCACTGGTAGAGCGTGCCGAGCTGGTGCATCGCCCATTCGATGGCTGTGCGTGCCTTGGGGTCGGCGTCCTTGGGGATCGTGTAGCCCTTGGGGACGCTTCCTTCCGGGATCGGTCCCCAGGACGTGCCGTCCGGCGCGCATCCTCCTGTGCTGGTCGTGGACTTGGTGGCCGGCTTGGCCTGGCCGGCGTCCGGGAACGTGGCGGCGATGGCCTTCTGCAGTGCGGTGGCGAGGTCTTCCCACTGGGCGTAGGCGTCGGGGTAGCCGGATTGCTGGACGGCCTGCGCGGCTTGGGTGACCTGCATCTGCTGCCAGCCGTGGATCGCGAGCAAGTGCTTGTAGAACTGCTCGCTGGCGTAGACCGGGTCGCGGATCTGCTGGGCGGTTCCCCAGCCCTGGGACGGACGCTGCTGGAACAGGCCCAGGCTGTCGCGGTCGCCGAAGCCGAGGTTACGGAGCCGGGACTCCTGCATCGCCGTGGCGAGCGCGATGATCTGCCCCTTCGCGGGGACGTTGAGGCTGATGCCGTTGGCCACGATGGTCTGGGCGCTGGGGATCTGCTCGGCGGGCAGGTCCAGGCCCTTGATGCGGACGTGCCTGGCGTCGGCACCGTCGAGGATCTTGGTGACCTGTTTGGTCACCTCGTCGGTGTCGATGCCGGTCAAGGTGCAGCTGCTGGACGCGGTGGTGGTCGCGGCCTGGCTGGAGGACGCCATCAGCATGGCGGTCCCGGCCAGGAGGAGGGGGGAGAGGACGACGACGCCGATGCCGGCGGCTATGCCCTTCAATCCGGCCGGCCTCCCGGCAGGCGGCTATGGCCCGGCGGCCGGGGTGCGGGCAGGGGAGGGTGGAGCGAAGTCACAACGAAGTCCTTGGAAGTGAAGTCCCGGCCGTGCATGCGCGGTTGTGGAAAGGATGCGGCGGCCGGGGGTGGGCAGATCGGGGGCCCGGGAGCACAGGTGCGAGTTGCAGCTCGCACCGGCGGCGGGCGTCGGGTCAGAAGGGACAGGACACGGGGATACCTCCGTGAGGGCAGGGGTGGGGATGTGCCGTCGGCGTTGTTCCCCGGGCAGTTCCAAAACAGTAAGGGCGGATCCCCGGTTGCCGAAATCGTGTCTGATCAAGGCTTGATTCCCGGGATTTCGGCGGCGATAGCGCTCAACCGGGGATCGTGCCCTACAGTTTTGACTCCTCCCCCTCGCACCCCCTGCTGTGCGGGACCACGGTGCCCTTCTGCCCGTATTCGGTCCTGCAGGGGCTCCCCGGCGAGCCGGAGCACCTCTCCCTCATCTCACCCCACCCGAATTGGGATTCCTCTTTGCCTTTTTCCCTGCATCAGGGCGACGCCCTGAACGTGCTGTCCACGCTGCCGGACAACTGCGTCGACTCCGTCATCACCGACCCGCCGTACAACTCGGGCGGGCGGACGGCGAAGGAGCGCACCACCCGCAGCGCGAAGCAGAAGTACACCTCCGCCGACGCCGGGCACGAGCTGCCGGACTTCACCGGCGAGAACATGGACCAGCGCTCCTACGGCTTCTGGCTGACCCAGATCATGACCGAGGCGCACCGGCTCACCAAGGTCGGCGGGACCGCGTTGTTGTTCACCGACTGGCGTCAGCTGCCGATCACCACGGACGCGATCCAGGCCGCCGGCTGGCTGTGGCGCGGCGTCCTCGCTTGGCACAAGCCGCAGGCCAGGCCACAGAAGGGTCGCTTCAAGCAGTCGTGTGAGTTCATCGTGTGGGCCTCCAACGGCCCGATCGACGCCTCCCGCAACTCGATCTACTTGCCCGGCCTCTACAGCGCCTCCCAGCCCTCGGGCAAGAACCGCCAGCACATCACGCAGAAGCCGGTCTCGGTGATGCGTGAGCTGGTGCAGATCTCTCCGCCGGGCGGCACGGTGCTCGACTTCACCTGCGGATCGGGCTCCACCGGTGTGGCCGCGCTGCTGGAGGGGCGGGACTTCATCGGCGTCGAGAAGACCAAGCATTACGCCGAGATCGCTGCCGACCGGCTGACCGAAACCCTGCAGCAGACCCTGACCCAGGACGATGTGACGCTCACCTCCTGACGCCCTCCCCATGGCGCGGCACGGTCTCCGGTGTGCCGCATGTGCGTCTTCGCCGTGCCGCGCACGGGAGGTATAGCACCACAGTCCCGGTTACCGAAACCGGGGATTCTCCGGATGGTTTGGAGCCGCAATTCACGCCCATCGGCTGCGGCTTCAAGGAGGCCCCTTCTCGTGCCTGAACCCATCAACCCTCCGGAGGACGGGAATCTGGAACCGGTCCGGATCCCGGAATCCGACCTGGACAGCATTGAGGCGAGCGTCCGTAAACTGCTCGACCAGTCCGCAGAGCAGGCGCGGCAGCTGGACAGCCTTGCGGCGGCACCGCCTGCTTCACAGTTCGGTGCCTTCGGTATCCCGGGATTCGCTGGCATGCCGCCGCAGGGCGCCCCGCCGGAACCCCGCCCGATCATGGAGCTGGATGGCGAGGAGTACGAAGACGAACTCGATGCCCTCTCCGACTGGGTGGACGACTTCCTCATACGGATCTACGGGGCGGAGGTCACCACCGCCGCACCGTGGTGCGAGCGGTGGCAGGAGCACGACGACGTCGTCGCCTGGCTCCACGCCCTGTGGCTGGCCTATCAGCAGCACAAAGACCCCGAAGCCGGGCTGGCCGGTCTGTTCGTCTGGCACCGGGACTTCCTCACCCACGCCATGGCCGCCGTGAGGGCGCCCGGCGGACCGTTGTCCGCGTGTATGACGGATCCCGACCGGCCCGCCCACCGCCTGCTCCCCGGCCCCCGGACCTCCGCTCGTACCTCGACGTCCGCCGAGGGGCCGAAGCAGAACGACGAGCCGGACCGGGCTGCCGCGTGAGCGGCCCCGAGATACCGCCGGTCTTCGGCCTGTCCTTCGATCCCCGAGCGCTGAACGATCTGTTGGCGGCCCCCTCCGACATCCGCGACCTGGCACTCGCCCAGATCCAGGATGTCGTCTGCGCCCGCCTGTCCGGGGGCAAGCTCACCCGCGATCTCACCGGCTGCCGGAAGATCTACGTCGACCACCGCAACGCGTGGCGCATCGTCTACGCTCAGCGGCCCGCTCCCGCCACCTCCGCGTACCGCACCGAGATTCACGTCGTGGCGGTGCGCCCGCGGGAGGCGCACGACGTGTACGACACCGCCCGCGCCCGCCTCGGCATCACCCGGCGCCCGGTCAGCGCCCGCACCCACGCCGCGCGTACCCGCTCCCCGCAGCTGGGCACGCGGCAGCAGCCGATCCCCAAGCCGGCACCGCCGTCGTACGCGATGCCCGGCCTTCCCCGACCCGCCACCTCACCGACCCTGAAGGGCCCTATTCGTTGACGCAGTTCCCCTCCTTGATCGACCAGGTTGCCGCCGCTGTACTGGCGCCGGCCCCGGTCGTCGAGAACCCGTATCACCGCGCCATCCTCGACGTGTTCATCGAGATCCAGGATCTCGACCGCAAGCTCGCCGCCATGGCGGCGGATGACCGTCCGGACGGCGTCAGCGCCACCGAGCAGCTCGACCAGCTCACCGAGCTTCTCATCGACCGCATGGCGGCCGGCGCCGAGCTGAGCGCATGGCTGTCCATGTCCTGCTGCTGCGCAGCTGGGCTGGAGCCCGAGCAGGAGCCCGAGTACGAGCCCGATTTCGAGCCGGACCCTGAGCCGGACTTCGAGCCGGACGTGGAGTGGGGGTACGAGCCTGACCTCGACGACTTCGAGCCGCCTGTACCCGAGGAGGACGTGGTGTCCCGCCCGGACAGGCCGAAGAGCATCGTCCACGCCTGCCTTCAGGTCTTCGACGCCCTGGCGGGCGCGGAGCACGTCGCGACCGCCGATCTGGTCGCGCACCTGCGTGATCTGCCCGGCGAAGGCGAGGGACAGCAGCCGTATGCCGACATCACCCCCCACCGCCTCGCCCGGCTGCTGGCTCCCCATGGCGTCCGGCCCCGCAAGCCTCGCACCACTGACGGCAGCCGCTCCAGGGGCTATCGCCGCAGCGACCTGCTCGCCGCTCCTCCCACCTGATCCTGCTGACGCACCCTTTCCTAGCGGCGATTCGCCCCGTCACGGCCGATGACCTCGGCCTGCTCGACGCGTTCCACCAGCGCTGCTCGCCCGCGAGCCTGCTGCGCCGCTGGGGCCGAACACACCTGCCGCACCCTGTCCTCGGCCGGCTGCTGTCTCACACCGAGAGCTGGCTGGGGCTCGGCGGCGACGGCAAGCCGATCGCCCTCGTCTCGGCCGGCCCTCTCAGCCGGGAAGCAGGCGTCTTCGACCTCGGCCTCCAGGTCGCCGACACCTGGCATCGCCGCGGCATCGGAACCCTCCTCGCCCGGCACGCAGCCGAGCACGCCCACACCCTGGGCGCCCACACCCTCAGCGCCTACACCGAGGCGTCGAACGAGCCGATGCTCCGCCTCCTTGACCGCCTCGGCCTCGTGCATCACATCCGGCACGGATCGCACCTCGACGTGCGCCTGCCCCTCGGTGCAGGGCCGCCCCGCATCTCGTCCCTCCTGACACTCCAAGGAACTCATGCCCCGCAACGTCCCGGTGGAGAAGGCTCTGACCCAGCTTGATCTCCGCATCGAGGCGGCCGTGGGCCACAGCATCGACCGGCTGTGGCAGCACCGCGACCGCGACCTGCTGGACGAACAGCATGCGCACTTGGCCGACGCGCACCGGTCCCTCGTCCAGGCCGAGCTGACAGTGACTTTCTACCGGTCCCAGCTCAACAGCCTCTCCTCCGGTGGATACCCCGTCGACCAAGCGCTTTTCGAGCGCATCGACCGGACCGTCGACCTGCTGGAGGACGCGGCCCGCGACCGCGACGAGCGGCAGGCCGAGGCCGTCACGGCGCTGGAGCCCATCGAAGCCGCTGCCCGCAACAACATTCCACGCGACGTACCGGACCTGCCCGCGCCCGACATTGCGGCGCTCCTCGCCATCACCCAGGGCGCCAAGCTCTGCCGGCATCTGCTGACCGGGCAGCTGTATGTCGACACCGCCTCGGGCACCCGCATCCCCGCCGGCCATCTGCAACGTCGATGGAAAGCCCGTATCCGTAGACGACCTGCTTCCCCTGGCGCTCACAAACGTCGGCCACTTCACGTCCATGCGTGTCGACTCCGATGGCACCATCCGCGGTCTGACGCTGCACATGGAACGCCTCGCGCGGGACTGCAAGATCGTGTGGCACGCGGCTCTGGACACCGACCGCGTGTGCGAGTACGTCCGCCAGGCCCTGCAGGGGCAGAATCACCCCTGTGTCGTGCGTGTCACCATTTACGACCCGAAGGTCGAGATGGGCCACCCGGCCGACGCCAATGAACCGCACGTTCTCGTGTCCGTGCGCGGAGCCGGGGCCCTGCCGCCGGTTCCGCTGCGCGCCCAGAGCGTGCTCTACGAGCGAGACCTCCCCCAGGTGAAGCACGTCGGCCTCTTCGGCGCACTGCACACCCGAGGCGCGGCACAGCGAGCGGACTTCGACGACGCCTTGTTCGTCGGCCGCGACGGCTTCGTCTCCGAGGGCGGTACCTGGAACGTGGCCTTCGTCGACCAGGAGGGCACCGTGGTGTGGCCCGACGCCCCCGTACTGCCCGGCGTCACCATGGCCCTGCTCCAGCAGCAAGTCGAACACCGCACCGCCACTGTTACGTTGGAACAGGCGAAAGGTATGGCTGCGGCCTTCGCCACGAACACCTCGATCGGCGTCCGCCCCTTGGCCGCGATCGATGACACCGAGTTCCCCGTCGAGCATCCCGTCTTGACGCGGCTCCAGGAGGCATACCTGTCGATCCCCGGCGAGACCCTGTAAGGCAGGACCATGGCGGGGGTGACCAGGTGGACCGGCCGTGAAGCCGAGCTGCTGCGCAGGGCCATGCGGAAAACACAGAAGGAATTCGCTGAGCTGGTGGGCGTCAACCCCCGCCAGATCCCCCGCTGGAAGAGCCGGGCGGAGACCATCGAACTCGAACTCGACAACCAGGCAGCCCTGGATACGCTCCTGGCCCAAGCCAAGCCCGACGTCCAGCAGCGGTTCGCCGCGCTCCTGACCGAACGTGCCGCTGCTGAGCATGATGAGCGCGCCGAGGAACTGCTGCGAAAGGACCCGAGCACCCGCCGGCACCCGATCGACGGGAAGGTCATGGCCCTCGTCGAAGAGGGTATCTACCTTTCCGGCCCCGACAACCGCTCGGTGTGGCTGGAGCCGTTCTTCATCGACGTCTACCCGACGACCAACGAGGACTACGCGAAGTTCGTGCAGGCCACCAAGCACCGGCCACCCCAGCACTGGCCCGACGGCCGCTGCCCCGCCGCCCTGGCCACCCACCCCGTGGTCTGGGTGACGTGGCACGATGCGACCGCATACGCCCGCTGGACAGGCAAAGCTCTGCCGACCGCTCGGCAGTGGGAGAAGGCGGCTCGCGGACCGCGCGGGCGCATCTACCCCTGGGGCAACGAGGCTACGGCCGCGAAGGCGAACACGGCCGAGGCCGGCATCGACGCGACGACCTCCGTGTCCCGCTACCAGTCCGGCGTCAGCCCATTCGGCATCTTCGACATGTGCGGCAACGTCTGGGAGTGGTGCTCCACCGAAGAGGAGCCCGGCAACGGGCGGTACCACCTGAAAGGCTCGGCGTTCACGTCCCCGATCGAACGGGCTGCGCCGTCCTTGATGAACACTGCCGCTGCCTCGATGAAGGACAACGACACCGGATTCCGCTGCGCCATGCCAGCGTAATTCGGGCATCGTGACCGGCCAGTCCAACCGGCATTGGCGGCCGTAAAACGCCAATCTCAGCTCGCACCATGTGATGACGAGGGCGTCCTCAACCCCATAGGCTTCTCGTCCCTCTTGGGCGAGCGATTGCACGAGCACCAGGCCGCGGCCGTTCTCGGCGGCGTCACGAGAGGCTTTCGACCGAGCGTGGCCACGACAGGTGTCCAGTCCGGTCGTGTCTGTGGCGTCATCGTCCGCATTCAGAGCGACCTCTCGCCTGTCCGGCAACGCGGCGGTCGCCACGTCACCGAACTGGACCACCGGGCACCGAACATGCTGTGGGCCATAGGGTGATCGCAACACGGGCTCGGGGCCCCCTACGGCAGCTCGTGGAACCGCGCCTCCAAGGGAGAGGAACCAGTACCGGTGACGACGTACGAGGTCGAATCGATCGCAACAGTCGTTGGCGGCCACACCTGCGTTCAGGATGACTACCAGGGCGGGATCGAGTCGATCATCCGACTCAACGAGGCGTACCCCCTCGAAACGCTCCAGGGAATCGAGGAGTTCTCCCACCTGACGGTTACGTGGCGCTTCCACCTGGCGCGACCCGAAGACGTCCAGCTCCACGCACGCAGTCCACGGGAAAATCAGAACTGGCCGGCGACCGGTACGTTCGTCCACCGCAACCACCGGCGCCCGAACCAATTGGCGATCAGCTACCCGCGGTTGCTCAAGGTCGAAGGTCGGGACCTCCTGGTCACCGATCTCGACGCCGTAAACGGGACGCCCGTGATCGACCTGGCCCCGTACTTCGTACAGATGGGGCCTCGGGGCCCGATCCGTCAACCGGCATGGCCTGGCGAGATGCTTGAACCGAACTACTGGGCGAAAGCAAGCGAGCGGCCCTCGGAGCGCTCTATGTAGCGGGAGTGACTGAGCTGCGCCGCTCGTCATTCCCATGGATGAGGGCGAGATGAAGGTCTGATTCAAGCCTCAGCCCTCGCATATCCGAACTCACACCACGTCTCCTCGCCGCTGCTCTCCCACGCGTCTGAGGTCGCATGGACAAGCCGGATCCCGCGACCGGATTCACCGTCGGGTCCGGCTTCCTTGAGTACAGCTGGGGCCGGGTTGTGATCCGCTACCGAGACACGCACCAAGTCAAGGGCCACCGTGATCCGGAGCAAGACTTCGCCCTCACCGTGAACCACGGCGTTGGTGACCAGCTCCGAGACGGCCAGCACGGCGAACCCCGCCACCGACTTCGGAACACGGCACCGCCGCAGGAAGACCCTGGTTGTCTGCCGCATCTCCCCAACTTTCGTGAGATCAGGGAGAAAAGCCGCCTGACAGGCATGTTGTGCCGCCGGTATGTCGGCCCTTGCAGATGCGCTGCGTCGGTCCTCCCGAACTGTCCTCACGCATGACGCGCCTGCTGTGGCCGTGAAGTTACGGATGTCCCCGCCGGGCGGGGTCGCCTCTTGGAGCCTGCTCATGGGGGCTATCGCACCGCGCTGCGACACCGTTGACCAGGGGAATCCAGAGGGGGAAAAATCTGTCAAGGGGGGAAACTGGAGGGGGAATTGACGCCATGATTGGATTCCGCCCACCAACAGAGGTCACACTCATGTCAGATCCGTTCGCCGACCTGCTCCTCCGGCTTCGGCAGGATGCAGGGCGGACGCAGGAGGAGCAGGCAGACGCGATTAACGCTGTCTCCGGCCGGGACACGATGACCCGCCGAGAGATCAGCCGCTATGAGAACTTCGAGAACATTCCTACTAATCATACAATCGGCCACATTGCGGTGGCCTGCGGTGTCCCCTTTGAGGAGCTACAGCGGGAGGCTAAGGCGGCCCGTGCTCGGAAGAGGAAGAGGCACGCCAGTACAGGGGAGGGCCAGGACGCCGTGAAGCGTCGCACGCTGCTGGGTGGCGCCGCTATCGGTGTGAGCGCGGCTGCCGAACCTTGGGGGCGCCTCGCCTTCGCCCTCAACAAGGGTTCCAAGATCGATTCGTCCACCGCCGCTGCCCTCATCGACCGGGCCGCTGAACTGCACGTCCAGGAACTCAATCTCAGCGCCCGGCGACTGCAAAGCACAGTCGAGTCGCATCTTGACGCGATCACCGCCGCCTTGCCTCGTGCCAGCGAACACGAACGGGCTCTCACCATCGCTGCCGGAGAAACCGCCGCTCTGGCCGGTTGGGTGGCCTGGGACCTGGGCGAGCACGACAAAGCTGACGCCTACTACAAGGTAACCGCGCAGTGCGCGGCGACCGCCGGGCATCCTCCACTTCGAGCCTTGGCCCTGACATACGCCAGCTACGGCGCCTCGACGCCGAAGGCGAGGTTGGAGCTCCTTTCCCAAGCTGCCAGCGACGTGCGGGGCTACGGCAATGCCACTGCTGCCGCCTGGGTCCTCGGAAGGCAGGCGGAAGAGGCTGCGGCAGCCGGCGACGAGACAGGAGCACTCCGAGCGTTGGACCGAGCGCGCTTCGCCTACGACTTCGCGGATCACACCAGCGAGCATGCGTGGGTCCGGTTCGTGACCCCGTACCGCATGGACTCGTTGGCCCTCTCCGTATATGGCCAGTTGAAGCGTCCCGAACTCACGCCCACAGCTGACACTGCAGTCGACCGCCTCGGAGAGGAACTACCGGGCGGGGGCGTCGTGGTTCTGGGTGATCTCGCTTCGGCCCTACTGCGTGGGGGCGACGTCGACCAAGGCGTCTACGTGTCACGTCAATTCGCTGCGGCAGCACAGGCCAAGCCCAACACGATGGGCAAGGAGCGGGCAGCGACTATCGCAGCATCACTTCCCGACAGTGAGCAGGAACTCGCACTTCACCTGCTGCAGTTCGCATCCTGAGCTCCTTCGCGAGGTACGCGGACAAACCCAAAACACGAGAACGCCGTCGTACTGCCAGCCCGTCGCTTCTCTGTCCTATGCCGTCTCCTCGACAACCCAGGACAGGTACGCCTCCGACCCACCGGTCACGGGCAGCGTGATCCACTGGGGGACGTCGTACGGATGCTTCTCGTGCACCCATGCCTCCAGTGCCGGGAGACGGTCCGTCGTAGTCATGTACGAGATCCGCCACTCCTGCGCTGCCTCGACCTTGCCCTTCCACCAGTAGAAGGCGGTGATTGGCGCATCGATGTGAACGCCCGCTGCCAGCTTGCTCTCGACGGCGCCCCGGGCCAGCGCCTTCGCCTGGTCTTCGTCATCGCTTGTCGTCTGCACAATCACGACATTACTGGCCATGCAGCTATCTCTCCCACTCGGTGTAACTCGACCCTACCCAGTCGGATGGTGGATGGTCGCAGGGCGGATGATAGCCGGGAAAAGAGCGAACCCATGGCGTCCCTCTCGACGCCATGCGGATACTCCTCTCGTTGTGCGGTCATTCTTCTGGAGCGCGTCCCACAGGCTCCAAGTGTCCGTGATATCCCTTTGGGTGATCCTGCGCGTGACGCCGTCGCGAACCGCCTAGGCAAGAGCTTTCGAAGGCTGCGTCGGTGCGAGCGCCCGCACCTGAGCCCACTCTCCATTTCAAACGCTGTCATCCAGGACCGCGGTGAACATCAGGATCACCGGGCCAGTCGGTATCGACTAGGCCCTGATCGACGAGGTGGCGCTTGGCTCCCGAGCCCAGGACGCCAGCCCCCGGCTCCCGGCAGGTTAGAGGGGCATAACTGATGGCCTCACCGGTTTGTGGACGTAGATTCGCCCTCGGCAGACGGGAAAAAGTCCCAAGGGACTGGAACCTGCCCCGAGTCCATGTCAACGTACAACGTCCTGGAAAACACCAGGTCAGCGAGGGGTTGGGCTTCCGGGGCGACTTGTAGGCAGGTCGGCCGTGCCGGCAGCCGGTCCCCATGCTGCCCGGCCTTTCTCACAGAGGCCCCGGCCCAAGGAGCACACCTGTCGAACCTCACTATCCGATCCGCTCGCTTCACTGCCCCCGTCCTCTTGGCGCTCGGTGCCATGAACGCGTGGACCGCCCAGCAGTCGGAGGATTACGACTCCCTGTCCACAGCGCTGTGCCTCTGCGTGTGTGCGGCGGGGCTGTTCGGTGAGGATCTGTTGCAAAGCGGCTACCGTCGTGATCGCGAAGTCCTCGCACACATCGCAGGGCGCCCCGGTGCCACGACTCGTCAAGTCGCCCGAGCTGTTGGCGTCTCCGAGCGAGTCGCAGCCCGAAACCTCGACCGTCTCACCGACGACGGGCTGCTGGTGCTCATCGCTGACGGTGTGCCCCCTGCACTGCGGTCCTACCGATTGGCTTCCTGACCCGCCCTGAGTCGGAGTGCGAGGGCCCGGCACTCTCGTCGTGCAGGGCGATACGTAGCAGACGATCCCCGGTTACCGAAACCGGGGATCGTGCAGAGCATTGATGGTGTTCGCACTCGGCTGTGCTTGGCGGTGGAGCCGGGGCGGACGCAGTTGGCAGTGCCGTCGTATTCCAAGGAGGTACTAGGGCGGCTCGCCACCTGCTGCTACATCAATGACCGCGCCTTCATGCCCACGGCTATCGCTGCTCGTTATGCAAGATCTTCCGGGTGGCTTCACCTTTATGTCGTAAGGAAATCCCTCACTGTATCTCCCGATGCTACTTAGCTGCGTCTTGTCGTCCACACCACGATGTGTGCTCGTGCAGAATCGGAGATCAGTGTCGCGCACCGATGTGGGTCTGGATTTCCAGCATGAAGCCTCCCGATTCGAAGGTGATATTTCATGGCTCGTCCACCGGCGCTGAAGCTCGCCGAGGTCCTGGCGGAGATCCGTATGAGTCCGTCGGCGTTCTATCGAATGCGCGCTCGCGGGCAAGCGCCCCACATGATCAAGCTGCCCAATGGTGAACTCCGTTGTCGCCGCGCTGACCTGGATGCCTGGTGGGATATGTGCGAAAGAGATTCTGATACTTGGCGATGAGTTACAATGTCCGCTTCTGGGACATACGTGAGCGCCCCGATCGGCGCAAGCCGTTTATGGTCCGGTGGACGGTAGACGGGCGAGAAAAATCAGAGTCATTCATGACCGTCGGGCTCGCTGACAGCAGACGCGCAAAGCTGATGACGGCAGCGCGCGACGGCGAGCCTTTCGATACGCATACGGGTTTGCCAGCGTCCGAGCTGCGAGCTATCAAGCAGAGGACGACGTGGTACGACCTTGCCCACGAATACCTTGACCAACGATGGGACCGTACGCCGGGAAACACCCGCCGTACCCTGGCCGACGCGTTCGCCACCATCACGCCTGCCCTGGTGCACCCTGGCGCGTTCTACCCGGAGCCGCGGGTGCTGCGCCGCGCCCTCTACTCGTGGGCGTTCAACGAGAAGGCGTGGGCACATGAGCCGACTGAGGAGTGGCGGAAGGCCCTGGAGTGGATTAAGCGGAACTCCCTGCCTGTTAGCGCTCTCGCGGAAGCCGATGTGCTGCGACGGGCGCTGGACGCACTGTGTCGCAAGCTGGACGGTAAGGCGGCTGCAGCCAAGACGGCGCGGCGCAAGAGAGCCGCCTTCAACGAGGTCCTCAACACCGCAGTAGAAAAAGGGTACTTCTCGAAGAACCCGCTCAACGGGCTCAGGTGGAGCGCTCCGGCAGCCAACGAGGAGGTAGACCCCGCTTCCGTTCCCAATCCAGCCCAGGTCGCCCGGCTACTCGCCGCGGTTGCTCAGCAGCGTGGGCGAGGCCCTCACCTGGAGGCGTTCTTCGGTTGCATGTACTACGCCGCGATGCGGCCGGCCGAGGTCATTCACCTCCGTCTCGAGCAGTGCCATCTCCCCGAGACCGGGTGGGGGCTGCTCAATCTGTCGGGCGGGATCGTGACCGCAGGCAAGGAGTGGACGGACGACGGCGCGGTGCATGAGGTGCACTCGCTTAAGCGTCGTGCGGCTACAGCCACGCGGCCCGTGCCCATCCCGCCGCAGTTCGTGCGGATCCTCCATGCACACATCGCACGGTTCGGCGTGGCGCCTGACGGTCGGCTGTTTCGGAACCAGGCCGGCAACTACGTGGATGCAGCTGCGTATGGCACGACGTGGGCGCGGGCACGGAAGTACGTTCTCACCCGCACGGAGCTCGCTTCCGGCCTGGCCAAGCGGCCCTACGATCTCCGGCACGCTGGGATCTCGTTCTGGCTGTACTCAGGTGTGGACCCAGCCGAATGCGCTCGCCGCGCGGGCCAGAGCATCGAGGTCCTCTTCCGTCACTACGCCAAGTTCCTGGACGGCGTCCGGGAGCAGGCCAACCGCCTCATCGAGCAGTCCATGCAGGAGTGGGACCGCGTCAGCCAGGACGCGGCACCTGCTGGGTAACCGGGGGCTTTGGTCCGTGACTGGTCCGGAAGCACTGGTCAGGAGCGGGATAGCGGTGGGAGGAACTGGGAGTTACAACGTAAACCGGGCCCCGCTCTGAGCAGGCTCCGTCGAAGGCGCCTGACCGGCAAAAGACCAGGTCAGGCGCCTTTTCTCGTGCGTCTAGAAGAAGCCGAGCTTCTTCGGCGAGTACGACACCAAAAGATTCTTGGTCTGCTGGTAGTGCTCCAGCATCATCTTGTGCGTCTCGCGGCCGATCCCGGACTGCTTGTAGCCGCCGAACGCCGCGTGCGCCGGGTAGGCGTGGTAGCAGTTGGTCCATACACGGCCCGCCTGGATCGCGCGGCCCGCGCGGTAGGCGGTGTTGGTGTCCCGCGTCCACACACCCGCGCCGAGCCCGTACAGCGTGTCGTTCGCGATCTTGATGGCGTCGTCGAAGTCGTCGAAGGAGGCCACCGAGACGACCGGGCCGAAGATCTCCTCCTGGAAGATCCGCATGCGGTTGTCGCCCTCGAAGATGGTCGGCTGGACGTAGTAACCGCCCTTCAGCTCGCCGTCGTACTCGACGCGCTCCCCGCCCGTGAGGACCTTCGCGCCCTCCTGCCGGCCGATGTCCAGGTAGGAGAGGATCTTCTCCAACTGGTCGTTGGAGGCCTGGGCGCCGATCATCGTGTTGGTGTCGAGCGGGTGGCCCGGCTTGATCTGCCGGGTGCGGGCGACCGCCGCATCGAGGAAGTCCGCGTAGTGGCCACGCTGGATCAGCGCCCGGGACGGGCAGGTGCAGACCTCGCCCTGGTTGAGCGCGAACATGGTGAAGCCCTCGAGCGCCTTGTCTCGGAAGTCGTCATCGTGCGCCCAGACGTCGTCGAAGAAGATGTTCGGCGACTTGCCGCCGAGTTCGAGGGTGACCGGCTTGATGTTCTCCGAGGCGTACTGCATGATCAGCCGCCCGGTCGTGGTCTCCCCGGTGAACGCCACCTTCGCCACCCGCGGACTGGACGCCAGCGGCTTGCCGGCCTCGACACCGAAGCCGTTGACGATGTTCAGCACGCCCGGCGGCAGCAGGTCCGCAATCAGGCCGACCCAGTAGTGGATGGAGGCCGGGGTCTGCTCGGCCGGCTTGAGGACGACCGCGTTGCCCGCGGCGAGCGCCGGCGCCAGCTTCCAGGCCGCCATCAGGATCGGGAAGTTCCACGGGATGATCTGCGCGACCACTCCGAGCGGCTCGTGGAAGTGGTATGCCACCGTGTCGTCGTCGATCTCGCTGAGCGACCCCTCCTGCGCCCGGATCGCCCCCGCGAAGTACCGGAAGTGGTCGATCGCCAGCGGGATGTCGGCCGCCAGCGTCTCCCGGACCGGCTTGCCGTTCTCCCAGCTCTCGGCCACCGCCAGCGGCTCCAGGTGGGCCGCCATACGGTCGGCGATCTTCAGCAGGATGTCACTGCGCTCCGCCGCCGGAGTACGGCCCCACGCGGGCGCGGCCTCGTGCGCCGCGTCCAGCGCCCGCTCGACGTCCTCTGCGGTGCCGCGCGCGATCTCGGTGAACGGCTGTCCGTTGACCGGCGACGGATTCTCGAAGTACTGCCCGCGGACCGGCGGCACGTACTCCCCGCCGATGAAGTGGTCGTAGCGCGCCTGGTAGGAGACGATCGCGCCTTCGGTGCCCGGCGCCGCGTAACGAGTCATGCTGGTCTGCCTCCCGGTGCAGCGCTGCCCGCCGTTGGGCAGCTTTCCGCGTGAGGCTAGGCGGGCGGACGTTGCAAGTACGTTGCACCGCCGGTCCGCCCCGGTGTCGTCAGTTCTTCCTCCAGCGCCGCGAGCCGAGCCCGTACCGCAGCTGTGGGGCGCACCGCCGCGAGCGCCCGCCACACCGCCACGTCGTCCTCGCCCCAGGGCGCGTGCGCCCAGTCCGCCAGCAGGTCGGGGTCGCGGTGCGCGACCAGCGCCGTGCGCAGCCCGTCCGCGAGCCGCTCCCGCAGCCGTACGATCGCCGGCGCCTGCGAACCGGGCAGCAACGGGCCGGAGTACGCCTTCGCCGCCGCCGTGAGCGCCCCCGCCTCCAGTCGCCGCTCCACCACGGTGACGTCCGACTCGACCGCGGCCGTCAGCCGGTACGGCCGTGAGGCAAGCAGCCCCGGCCCCAACAGCCTGCGCAGCCGGGCCAGTTCGGCCCGCAGGGTCACCGGGGTCACCGACTCGTCCGCGTACAGCGCGCACAGCAGCTCGTCGCCGCTCAGCCCCTCGGGATGCCGGGCGAGCAGGACGATGATCTCGCTGTGCCGGCGGCTGAGCCGGGTTCGTCGGCCGTCCACGACGAGTTCGGCCTCGTCCCGGCCCAGCGCGCCGAGCATCGGCGTGTCCGCGGTGCTCCGCGGTGGTGCGAGCAGCGCGAGCTGGGCCTCGGCGGCCCGTGCCACCGCCTGTACGAACCCGAGGCTGTGCGGATGCGCCAGCCCGTCACCACCGGTGATGTCGACGGCGCCGAGCACCCGCCCGGTGCGTGGATCGTGCACCGGCGCGGCCGCGCAGGTCCACGGCTGCACCCGCCGTATGAAGTGCTCCGTGGCGAACACCTGCACCGGCCGGTCCACGGCGACCGCGGTGCCCGGCGCGTTGGTGCCGACCGCCGTCTCCGACCAGCGCGCCCCCGGCACGAAGTTCATCCCGTCAGCCCGGCGCCTCGTCGCCCGGTGCCCCTCGACCCACAGCAGCCTGCCGTGTGCGTCGCACACCGCCAGCAGATGCTCGCCGTCGGCGGCGAACGTGCCCATCAGTTCCCGGAACAGCGGCATCACCCTGGCCAGCGGGTGCTCCGTGCGGTAGGCGCCGAGATCGCCGCCGGTCAGCTCCACGCTGGCGGTGCCGTCCGGCCCGACACCGGCCCGGGCGCTGCGCCGCCACGACTCCGCCACCACCGACCGCACCGGCCGGGGCACCGTACCCACGGTGGTGAACGTCTCGTGCGCCCGGCGCAGCACACGGACCCGCTCGGCGGGGTCAGCCCCCGGTTCCAGGGCCACCCACGGATCGGTCAACTCGGCCTCCCCGGACGGTGAAAGGACGGTGATGCGGCTGGGACCATCGTCACTCGCAGTGTTCGTGCGGACAACCTCTTGGGCGCTGGTTGGCTCGGCTTCGGCGGCCCTCCGGTCTTCGACGCCGTGTCCCCCTACCTCCTCTCCCGTCCGCTAGGCGAAGTTGACCAGCCGGATGTAGCGCACCCAGTCCCAGTTCGGCCCCGGGTCGGTGTGGTCGGTGCCCGGCACCTGGTAGTGGCCGATGATGTGCTCCCGGTCCTTGGGGATGCCGTACTTGTCGCAGGTCGCCGCGGTCAGTCTGGCGGACTGCTCGTAGAGGGCGTCGGTGAAATAGGACGGCTGGTCCACCCATCCCTCGTGCTCGATGCCGATGCTGCGGGTGTTGTAGTCCCAGTTGCCCGCGTGCCAGGCGATGTCGGCCTCGTGCACGCACTGGGCGACGTGCCCGTCCGCCGACCGGACCAGGTAGTGCGCGGACACCTTCTTCTGCGGATTGGCGAAGATCGCCAGCGTGTTGGCGTACGTCTCCTGCGTGACGTGGATGATCACACGGTCGATCGCATAACTGCCGGGACGGTCGGACGAGGTGTAGTTGGAACTGCTCGCCGGCTGCCACTCGGCGGGCGGATAGTCCACGGACCCGGTCTGTGCGCCGGCCCGCGGATCCGGGAGCAGCGCATAGGGGACGGCGGCGAGTGCCGCGCCCTTCAGGAGCCGACGCCGGCTGAGGCGCGAGGTCGCCGGGCGGGCCGGGGGTGTCGGTCGTGCCGGTTCGTCCGGCTGTGCCGGGCCGGCCGGATCCATGTCCATCGTCGGGGCCTTTCAGGAGTCGCGGAGGGAAGAGCGGAGGGCGGAGGGAAGAAAGGGGAGGTGTCGGACGGGCGGGGCGCCGGTGTCAGCCGCGCAGGGCTCGCGCGGTCTCCCTCAGCCGCGCGTGCACGCCCTGGTACGTCTCGCGCGCGGGCAGCCACTCCTTACGGAGCTTGGCCACGCACGTGTAGTTCGTGTCGCACACGTTGGCCAACGGTGATTCGACCGCCTGGGTTGCGAATTGGTACGCGTCCGGCTCACTGAATCCGTAGTCGCGGACCAGCCAGCGCACCAGGTCGAGCTGCGATATCCGGAACGCGTCCTCCAACGGGCGGGCCGAGCCGGTCGAGATGATGTGGGTGTCGGACTCCAGCCGGGGCCACGGGGTGGCGACGTCCTTGAGCAGGTCCACGATCACGACGGTGTTCATGGCGCACTCCACGGCCACCCCGCAGGTCTCGCCCTCACCCTGCCGGGCGTGCCCGTCGCCGAGGCTGAGCAGCGCGCCCTCGACGTTGACCCCCAGGTAGCAGGTGACGCCGGCCCGCATCTCGGGCGTGTCCATGTTCCCGCCGTGCGCGTCCGGGACCAGGGCCGAGCGCACCTCCAGATTGGCGGGAGCCACGCCCACCGTCCCGTGCATCGGGTCAAGGGGCAGCTCGACCTCGATGTCACTGTCCCGCGCCTGGAACAGTGCGGTGCGCCGCTCACGGTCCAGCTGCCAGATCCAGACCCGCTCCGCCAGCGGAGGCTGGAGCGTGGCCGTGGTGTGGGTGGAGGTGAGCGCGCCGAACAGCGGGACCGTCGTCGAGGCCGCCCAGTCGCGGGCCGGTTCGATCGACACGAAGTGCACGGCCACGGTGTCGCCGGGCTCCGCGCCCTCGATGTGGAAGGGGCCGGTCTGCGGATTGAGGAACGGGAACTCGCAGACCTCGGAGACGAGGTCCTTCTCGGAGCGGACCCGGCCTGCGAAGCAGTCCTCCGTGAACAGGTCGAGCACCGTGCCGGGCGTGATCCGCGCGACGGGCGCCGCTCCGCCGAACGTCCAGGCGTATTGGTCCGGTTCCGGGCGCACGGTGAGGATCCGGGGGTCGGTCATCGTGACGATGGTCCCTTCTGGCAGGGGGGCATGGGTCGAGGAGCCGAGGGGGCTTCGGCCGGTTGGGGGGAGCGCGGCGGCCCGGTGGCGGGTCAGCTGGGCACGGCCCCGTCCTGCCGGTGATCGGCAGGGTCGTACGGGTCGAGGTGCACCCGCGCGGTCTCGGCTATTCGGTCGGGATGACGCCGTATCAGCAGGAGCAGCACCACCACGCCCGCCGCCATCCAGACGCCGACGACGGGACCGGCGTAGGACACAGGGGCCGTGAGCGCGGTCACGAAGTCGAAGACCGGCAGGCCGGCGGCCGTCAGCAGGGCCGGGACGAACGCCGCGATGCCCAGCACCGGGAACAGCAGATGCCGCACCGGCCTGACGGTGCCCCGGCCGGCCCGCAGGAAATAGCCCGCGCAGGCGAGGTTCACGACGATGTAGACCCCGACGACGACCGTGACGATCACGGTGGCCAGGAAGAGGAACGCGGTCACGGGGTCGTAGGCGAAACCGAGCCCCAGTACCGCGCCGACCGCCACGACGGTCTGCACCGCGATACCGGCCACGGGGGAGCGGCGCCGGGGATGCAGCGTGGCGAGCAGTCCGGGCAGGACGCGGATCCGGGCCAGGGCGAACGCCGTGCGGGTCGAGACGTTGGCGCACGCGTTGGCGTTGGCGATCGTGGAGTTGATCACCGCCAGGAACACCAGCACCCAGAACAGGCCGAACGAGGCCCGGGCGACGCCCTCCCACGACGCCCCGCCCGACGCGCCGAACTTGGCGAAGCGGTCCGGGCCGTAGTAGACGGTCATCGCATAGGTCGTGATCACATAGAACAGGCCGATCCCCAGAGCCGCTCCGAGCACCGCGCGGTGCATCGTCCGCCGGGGGTCGCGCGTTTCCTCGGCGAGCGGCGCCGCCGCCTCGAACCCGGCGAACGCCAGCACCGTGTAGACGGATCCGGCGAACACGCCGCTGAACCCGGCGTGACCGTCGGCGGTGTGCGAAGTGCCGAACACCGACAGGGTGTTGGTGCTGCCCGCCTTGCCGATGAGCAGGATCGCGAAGACCAGGAAGACGAGGATCTCGAAGACTCCGAGGACGGTCCCGAAGCGGGCCGACGCCCGGATGCCGAGGTAACCGGCGACGGCGATCACGACGGCACCCGCCAGCGACCAGGGCCACCACAGGCCGGCCGGATACGAGGACCACTCCTCGTGCAGTGTGCCGGCCGCCGTGAAGCCCAGCTGCAACAGCAGCAGCGGCGGAACCAGCATCTCCACGAAGACGTAGCCCCAGCCGACGAGGAAGCCCACCGCCGGGTGCAGCCCGCGTGCCGCGTACGTGGTCACCGAGCCCGCCGCTGGTAACTCCCGGGCCAGCTCGGCCACGCACGACGCGGTGAACAGGCAGGCCACCAGCGCGATCAGCACCGCCAGCGGCAGGCTGCCGCCCGCGAACGCGGCACCGGACGGGATCGACGCGGCCACCGCGGCGGCCGGCGCCATCGCCGTGACGCTCTGGAACAGCACTTCGCGCAACCCGATCGCGTCGCGCCGCAGCGCCCCGCTCGTCTCCCCGTGCATGCCCGTCCCCCGATACGTGTCAGCCCACTGCCACCCGACGTGTGTGAAATGCCGTCATCTCGCTGGCACTCCGTTGGTCCACGACGGGTCCGTCGGCAGTGCCTCGCGTGAATCACGGTACGGCGCGGGCCGGTTGGGAAGAAGGGCGAGCGGTGGATCCGTGGACAGCCCGCCGCCTGTGGATAACTCGGCCACCCGATCGGGTGACTCCGGGGCATGGGCCGGGTCAGTGCCGGGCGAGTCGGGCCCGTCGGCGCCCGCCAGGACCGTCAGGACCGCTCCGCCACCACCGCCGGATCGTCCAGCACGGACCGGACGACCGAGTGCGCCGCCCCCAGCAGAGGGCCCTGCGGACCCAGCCGGGACACGGACACCGGGCAGGGCGGGCCCGCCGTACGGCTTGTCAGCTCCGTCTCCAGGGACGGCAGCAGCCAGGGGGACAGGCCGGCCAGGGCGCCGCCCAGGACCACCGTCTCGGGGTCGAGCAGGTTAACCGCCCCGGTCAGCGCGATGCCGAGCGCCGCGCCGGCGTCCCGCAGGGCCGCCCGTACGCTCTCGTCGCCCTTCTCGGCGCGCCCCGCGAGCAGGCCCACCCTGTCCCCGCGCGGCTCCAGCCCCGCCGCGCGCAGCACCGCCTCCTCGCCGGCGTACTGCTCCAGGCAACCGCGGCCGCCGCACGGGCAGGGCGGGCCGTCCGGCCGTACGGGCACATGGCCCAGCTCGCCCGCGAAGCCCCGGGTGCCGCGCAGCAGTCCGCCGTCCACGACCACCGCGGCACCGATGCCGATCTCGGCCGACACATGCAGGAAGTCGCGCGGGGTGTCCTCACTGAGCCACAGCTCCGCCAGGGCACCGTAGTTGGCCTCGTTGCCCACGGTCAGCGGCCACTCGCCGGGCAGCAGGGCGCCGACGTCGGTGTCGTGCCAGTCGAGGTTCGGGGCGCGCACGACCGTACGGCCGTCCCGGGCCACCAGTCCGGGGACGGCGACCGCGAGCCCGGCGGGCCACAGTGCCTCCCGCTCCGCCTCCGCGACGACCCGGCGCACCAGCGTCGTCAGCTCCGCCGCCACTGCCTGCGGCGCCCGGCCCCGGTTCGTCCCGCGTCGCTCGGCCCGGGCACGCACCGTGCCCCGCAGGTCGACCGCGCACACCGCGAGATGGTCGACGCCGATCTCGGCCCCGATCCCCGCCGGACCGCGGCCGCTCACCGCGAGAGCCGACCCGGGCCGGCCCACCCGGCCCGGCCGCTCCGGACCCAGCTCCTCCAGCAGACCCCAGCGGATCAGCTCGTCCACCAGCGTTGACACGGCCGCTCGGGTCAGCCCGATGCGCGAGGCGACCGCGGCCCGGGACAGTGAGCCCTCGGCGCTGACCGCGTGCATCACACGGGCCAGATTGCGACGGCGCATGCCCTGCTGGGTGTCCGGCAGGGCGCGTCCGGCGCCCGGCGGACGCGCCTCGTGCAGCGGTGCGGTCATGCCTGCGTCAATCCTCGCTGTCCGCCGCCCGGCATCACGCGTGCGGCCCGGTGTCCGTCCCCCGCTCCAGCAGCAGGGCCGCGTCGGAGAGTACCCCGGTGATCCGCTCCAACGTCGCCTCGTCCCGCTCCACCGCCTCCAGCACCGGGCCGGCGGCCGTGTTCCAGCGGCGCGCCACCGCGGCCGGGTCCTCGCCGGTCAGCAGGCCCGCGGCCTGAGCGGCGGCCCCGAGGGCGACCAGTTCCCGGGCCTCGGGCACCTGGACGGGCCGTCCCGACAGCCGCCGTACCGTCTGCTGCCAGGCCGTCCCCCGGGCCCCGCCGCCGATCAGCAGCAGCGGGCTGCCGCGGTCCGCGTCCTCGTCCAGGACCAGTTCGAGGGCGCCGAGCAGCGCGTGCACGGCACCGTCGTACGCGGCCTGGAGCAGCTGGCCGCCGGTCGTGTCGTGGCGCAGGCCGTGCAGCAGCCCGGAGGCGTGCGGCAGGTTCGGGGTGCGCTCGCCGTCCAGGTACGGCAGCAGGGTCACCGAGCCGCCCGGCTCCACCGCCTCGCGGTCCAGGCCCAGCAGCGCCGCGACGCGGTCCACCGCGAGCGTGCAGTTCAGGGTGCAGGCCAGCGGCAGCCAGTCCCCGTGCGCGTCGGCGAACCCCGCCACCGTGCCGGTCGGATCGGCCGGGCGGTGCCTGGAGACGGCGTACACCGTGCCGGACGTGCCGAGGCTGAGCACCGCAGTGCCCGGCCGCAGGCCGAGTCCGAGCGCCGCCGCCGCGTTGTCACCGGTGCCCGGGGCGACCAGCGTGCCCTTGGAGAACGGCAGGTCATGGCGGTCACGCACGGTGCCGGCCACCTCGCCCGGTCGCACCACCCGAGGCAGCAGCGCCGGGTCGAGCCCGACGTGCGCGAGGGTCTCCTCGTCGTAGGCTTCCGTCCCGGACGCCCACCAGCCGGTGCCCGAGGCGTCGCCGCGGTCGGTCGTGCCCTGCCCGGTCAGCCGCTCGGTGAGGTAGTCGTGCGGGAGCCGTACCGCCTTCGTCGCGCGGACCGCCTCCGGCTCGTGCTCGGTCAGCCAGGCCCACTTCGTGACGGTGAACGACGCGCCGGGCACGCTGCCGGTGCGCTCCGCCCAGGCCTTCGGCCCGCCCAGTTCCTCCACCAGCCGACGGGCCTGCGGCGCCGAGCGGACGTCGTTCCACAGCAGCGCCGGACGCACCGGCTCGCCGCGCTCGTCCAGGGTGACCAGGCCGTGCTGCTGGCCACCGATCGACACCGCCGCCGCCTCGTGCGCCGCGTCACCGCACTGGCGCAACGCCTCGCACAGCGCGTCCCACCACTGACGCGGATCACTCTCCCGGCCCGCGCCCGAGGACACGGTGTGCGGCGCCTGGCCGCTCGCCACCACCTGCCCGGTCGACGCGTCGACGACCAGCGCCTTCGTGGACTGGGTGGATGTGTCCACGCCGACGACGAGCGGACCCTCGGCTGCTGACATCGGGCTCTCCTCTTCCGCGGATGTGCGGTATCTGCATCTTGTCTCTTCCCAGCGGTGCGCGGGCATACTAATTTGTAAACGGCCATGACGAAATAGTCGCAACGCAGCAAGGAGCCGCGGCATGAGCTTCCAGCCCACCCCCGAGGACAGGTTCACCTTCGGCCTGTGGACCGTCGGCTGGCAGGGAAGGGACCCGTTCGGCGACGCCACCCGCCGCGCCCTCGACCCGGTCGAGACGGTCCAGCGCCTGGCCGAGCTGGGCGCCTACGGGGTGACCTTCCACGACGACGACCTGATCCCCTTCGGCGCCTCGGACACCGAGCGCGAGTCGCACATCAAGCGGTTCCGGCAGGCCCTGGACGCGACCGGCATGAGCGTCCCGATGGCCACCACCAACCTCTTCACGCACCCCGTCTTCAAGGACGGCGCGTTCACCGCCAACGACCGGGACGTGCGCCGCTACGCGCTGCGTAAGACCATCCGCAACATCGACCTCGCGGTCGAGCTGGGCGCGAAGACCTACGTCGCCTGGGGCGGGCGCGAGGGTGCCGAGTCCGGTGCAGCCAAGGACGTGCGCGCGGCCCTGGACCGCATGAAGGAGGCCTTCGACCTCCTCGGCGAGTACGTCACCTCGCAGGGCTACGACATCCGCTTCGCCATCGAGCCCAAGCCCAACGAGCCCCGCGGCGACATCCTGCTGCCCACCGTCGGCCACGCGCTGGCCTTCATCGAGCGCCTGGAGCGCCCCGAGCTGTACGGCGTCAACCCGGAGGTCGGGCACGAGCAGATGGCCGGCCTGAACTTCCCGCACGGCATCGCGCAGGCCCTGTGGGCGGGCAAGCTGTTCCACATCGACCTCAACGGCCAGTCCGGCATCAAGTACGACCAGGACCTGCGGTTCGGCGCCGGCGACCTGCGGGCGGCGTTCTGGCTGGTCGACCTGCTGGAGAGCGCCGGCTACGCGGGCCCCCGGCACTTCGACTTCAAGCCGCCGCGGACCGAGGACCTCGACGGAGTGTGGGCGTCGGCAGCAGGCTGCATGCGCAACTACCTCATCCTGAAGGAGCGTTCGGCAGCCTTCCGGGCCGACCCTGAGGTCCAGGAGGCGCTGCGTGCCTCCCGCCTGGACCAGCTGGCGCAGCCGACCGCTGCCGACGGCCTGCAGGCCCTGCTCGCCGACCGTACGGCCTTCGAGGACTTCGACGTGGAGGCGACGGCCGCACGCGGCATGGCCTTCGAGCGGCTCGACCAGCTGGCGATGGACCACCTGCTCGGGGCGCGTGGCTGAACGGCCACACGCGCGCGTGCTCCTGTCGGGGCAAGCGAGGGTCCGGGGAGAGCGGCCGGACAGTGAGCCGCTCTCCCTTCCTCTGGTCGAGTTCTTGCGGAGCCGACCGGCAGGAAGCCCGGCCACGGCCCGCGGCCACCACCGAGACCGTCAGGGGCGTACGGAAACGCCGTGCCCGCCATGTACGTGTACGGCGCCTCGGCGCGGTCCTGCTGGTCGGGCAGCCGGGTGGCGGTGCCGGAGGGGGCAGGGCGGTGATGGCAGGTCAGAAACCATTGCCGACCTACGTCTCCGTGCCCGCCCGAGCCACGGCCAACGCGGCGGCCGGGTCGTCGTCCGGCCCGCCCGCCGGGATCCAGCGGCCATCCTCGTCGCGATACGGCCACCAACGGCCGTCGGCGTCCAGCCGCAGCTGAACGCCTTCGCCGGGGACGGTCCACCGGTTGCCGCTCCGCTCGAACGTCGGCTCCTCGTCCTCCTCCCAGGCCATGTCCAGCGCCACGCGTGCGCGTGCGAGCGCCGCGCCTTCCACCGGCACCTCCGCGTCGAGCACGGCCAGGGCCGCCGCACCCCCGGCGCGCCAGGCCCGGACAGCGGCCGTCAACCCTTCGCGGCCGCGCCCCGACCCTTCGGCGAGCCGCTCGGTGACGGCTCCGGTGGGCGCTTCACAGGCAAGGCGTACGGCGTCCTGCGCGACTGTCGCGGCGATCGCCCCTGCCGCGGCGGAGCCGACGTACGCGTCGCCGCGGAGGATCTCGGCGAGCAGTCGGTGCGCCTCCACGGCGCTGCGGCCCGCCAGGTGCCGCAGCGCCACAGGATCGATCCCCGGTGCCGCCGCCGTACCGATGTCGAGGGACGGTGGCGTACCGGGTGACTGGGGGAGTCCGGGCAGTTCGGGCAGCGGCGGCAGGATGTCCCCGGCCGCCCACGCCTCCGCCGCGTCCACGCCCTCGGGTTCGGGCGTGGTGACGTCGGCCCGGGGTGCGGTACTGCGCACCTGCAGTTCCGCCAGAAACACATCCCTCTCCCGTCCGCGCAGCAGCAGGAGCAGAAAAGGATCTTCGTCCAGCAGGCGTGCCACCTGGTGGCACAGTGCAGCAGTGTGCCCGCAGTGGTCCCACGTTCCGCAGTCGCACGCGGGCTCCAGATCCCCGAGGCCCGGCAGCAACTCGATCCCGCTCACCGCGGCGTCCTCGACCAGGTGCGGCGGAAGCTCCCGGTCGAGCAGCGCCGCCATGTGTCCGGACTGCTCCACGGCCGCGTCCAGGAACCGCGCCCACTCCTCCTCCGACAGTTCCGGTACCAGGACATCGGCCCGGTGGGCCGCACCTCCGGGCTCCCGTACGACGGCGGTGACCCGGCCCGGGCGTACGGTCATCGCGCCCACGCCACCCGCGCGCGCGAGGCGGCGTCCCGCCTTGACCGCCGCGCGGTCCAGGGCCGCGTCCTCCAGAGCCCGCAGCCAAGCGCGCCCCCACCAGCTTCGCGCGAATTCACGCCCGTGCGCGGGCGGTTGCGCGGCGAACGTGCGCCCAGCCACGCGCGTGTGCTCGTCGTCGTAGGGGTTCATCGCGCCTCCCCGCGCAGTTCCACCAGCGTGGCCAGTTCCGCGTCCGTCAATTCCGTCAGCGCTGTCTCACCGGTGGTGAGCACCGCGTCGGCCAACTCTCGTTTGCGCACGAGCATGTCCGCGATCCGGTCTTCCAGCGTGCCCTCGGCGATGAGCCGGTGCACCTGCACCGGTCGGGTCTGCCCGATGCGGTAGGCACGGTCGGTCGCCTGCGCCTCGACCGCCGGGTTCCACCAGCGGTCGTAGTGCACCACATGCTCGGCCCGGGTGAGGTTCAGGCCTGTCCCGGCGGCCTTCAAGGACAGCAGGAACACCGGCACTTCACCGTCCTGGAAGCGCCGTACCATCGCCTCGCGCGCGGTGACCGGGGTCCCGCCGTGCAGCAGCAGCGAGGGTATGCCGCGGGCCGTCAGATGGCGTTCGAGCAGGCGGGCCATGCGCACGTACTGCGTGAAGACGAGCACGCCCGACCCCTCCGCGAGGATCGTGCCGAGCAGTTCGTCCAGCAGCTCCAGCTTTCCCGAGCGGCCGGCGAGCCGCGGATCGTCCTCCTTGAGGAACTGCGCCGGGTGATTGCAGATCTGCTTCAGTCCGGTCAGCAACTGTACGATCAGGCCCCGGCGGGCCATGGCACCGGCAGCCGCGATCCGGTCCAGGGTTTCGCGGACCAACGCCTCGTACAGTCCCGCCTGTTCGGGCGTCAGGGCCACCGGACGGTCGCTCTCGGTCTTCGGGGGCAGCTCGGGGGCGATACCGGGGTCCGACTTGCGCCGCCGCAGCAGGAAGGGCCGCACGAGCTTCGAGAGGCGCCCCGCGGCGGCCGGGTCGAGGCCGCCCTCGACCGGCTGCGCGTACCGCGCGCGGAAGGCACCGAGGTGGCCGAGCAGACCGGGGGTCGTCCAGTCGAGGATCGCCCACAGCTCCGTGAGGTTGTTCTCCACCGGGGTACCGGTGAGCGCCACACGCGCGCGTGCTCCGAGGGAACGCAGCGCCCGCGCCGTCGCCGAGTAGGGGTTCTTCACATGCTGCGCCTCGTCGGCCACAACCAGGCCCCAGGACACCCCGGCCAGCCGCTCGGCGTCCAGCCGCATCGTGCCGTACGTGGTGAGCACGAACTCCCCGGCCGCGACGGAGCCGAGATCGCGCCCGGGCCCGTGGAACCTGCGCACCGGCACGCCCGGAGCGAACCGCTCGATCTCGCGCTGCCAGTTGCCGAGCAGTGAGGCCGGGCAGACGACGAGCGTGGGACCGGCAGCCGAGGCGTCCGTCTGCCGGTGCAGATGCAGGGCGATCAGCGTGACCGTCTTGCCGAGACCCATGTCGTCGGCCAGACAGCAGCCCAGACCGAGGGACGTCATGCGGACCAGCCAGTCGAGACCGCGAAGCTGGTAGTCCCGCAGCGTGGCCGCCAGGCCCGGCGGCGGCCCGACGACACGCACCGGTTCGGTGTCCGTCAGCCGCTCCCGCAGCCGTTCCAGCCAGCCCGTCGAACGCACGCCGACCCGCTGTCCGTCGACCTCCGTCGAACCCGTCAGAGCGGCTGCCAGCGCGTCGACGGGCGTGACGGAACGGTCCTGCCGGGTACGGGTGCGGTCCGCCTGCCGTGGGTCGACCAGGACCCACCCGTCGTGCAGCCGCACCAGGGGACGCTTGGCCTCCGCGAGCCGGTCCAGCTCGGCCCGGGACAGCTCCCGCCCACCCAGCGCGAACCCCCACGAGAACGCGACCGTCGTGTCCGCCGACACGAACGCCGACGGAGCCGGGGCATCTCCAGGAACAGCCGCCTCGGCGTCCAGCGGCCCGATCGTCGCATGCAGGGTGAGGCCGCGTGACAGCTCCTTCGGCCAGTGCACGTCGACCCCCGCCGAGGCCAGCGCCCGGGAGCCCTCGCCCAGCAGTTCGGCGATCTCGTCGTCGGCGAGACCCACAGCATCCGGTACGGCGGCGGAGAGCAGAGGCGTCAACGGCGGCCAGGCACGGACCGCGCGGCGCAGCGCGAGAAGAGCGTCGGCACGCGCGCGTGCACCGAACGGCTCGTGGGCGTGTCCGGCGCCGGTCCACAGGCTCGCGGCGTCCAGGACGTTCGCAGCCCCGCTCGGGTCGTGCACTTGCAGCACCGCGCGGAACCCGACGCGCCCGTCGTCCGGCTCGGTGGCGTCCTCGAGACCGGGGGCCTCGATGCGCAGCGACAGTCGTACGCCCGCGTCGTGACCGGCGGCGATGTCGTCCGCCCATGCCCGCAGCTCGGGTAGCTGCTGCGGCTCGGGCGCCGCGTACGCTGGGCCGCCGGTCACCAAGGGGGCCGCGGGAGAGCGTGGCAGTGCGTCGGCGAGCGCGTCCAGGAAGGCGCGCAGCAGCCGCTCCGGGGCGGGCAGCCGGGGTGGCTCTTCGCCCGTGAGCGGCACCGCGTGGGCCTCCGGCGGCATGGCGGCGGCGAGTTCGCGCACCAACTCCGCGTCCCGCGCGGACAGCGGGCCCACCCGCCAGGCGTCGTGATCGCCCGGGGAGAGACCCGGCAGAAACAGCCCGCGCGCGAGGAAATGCAGGGCCAGTTCGCAGGCGGCGCTCCAGAAGCGGGCCGATCGGTGCCCTTCCGGCAGCGCACGCGTGCGCGTGAGCACCGACAGCGCACTGGGCGCGGGCAGCAGGAGCGCGGGCGTACGGGCCTGTTCGACGCCGCCGTCCTCTGCGGGCAGCACGATGTCCAGCTCTGCCGCGGAGCCGTCGGTAACGGCGGGCGGGGCTTCACCGTCCCAGCGCCAGAAGGCGAACCGGCCCGCGCGAGCCGGGTCGGAGGGCAGGAACACGACGCAGCAGCGGGCCAGTTCGGACAGTTCCGAGGGCGGCGCCGTGGGGATGGTGGGCACAGCTCTGGCACACTCCTCAAATTTGACTACCCAGCTCGGAGTGGCCGAGGGTACAGCACACCGAGGACGGCCCCGTCATGCCGAGGTCGTGATCCGGGCCACTTCACAATCTGTTCGATCGATGACCGTCGGGCGTGCCACGGATGCGGACGCATGGATGTACAAGCATGGATACGGACACTGGAGGCAGACGAAAATTGCATCGTGCGGCCGACCGACAACGGGCTCATGGTGGAGCGATACTGCGAGCAGGGCCAGGGCGGGACCATTAGGGGCGGGCCTCGGGGATGTCTCAGGGTCGGGGTCCGGAACCGCTGGGAGCGCGGGGCCGTTTTCTGAGCAGAGAGCGGCAGTGGCCGCGAAGGAGGCGACGCTGATGTCCAAGAACGCGAAGATCGCCGCAGGAGGTGTGGCGGTCGGGCTGATCCTGCTGATATGGCTGCCCTGGTGGGTGGCCTTCCTGATCGTGGTCGGAGTCCCGGTGGCCGCGTATCTGGCGCTGGACCCCTCACAGCGGCGCAGGCTCCGCAGGGTGACGCGCAAGGAACTCGGCCGCTGAGGCGACGGCGGCGGACGGCCCACGGCACCGGCTCGCACGGGTGCCCGACGGCGGGAGACGCTCGCACAGACGCCCGCAGGGGCGCTGCCGGCCCTCGGGGCCGCGCTGTCCCACAAGCGCGGCTCCCGGCGGTACGGGCGAGCGGTGTGCGGCGCAGGGCCGCCGGACCTCAGCTGGGCCGGACGGCCATCTTGTCGAGCGCCTCCAGCAGGCCCGGCAGCTCGGGGCCCCGGCCCACCGGCAGGACCTCCCCGGGCTCGTCGTCGAGCAGGACGAACGCGATGTCGTCGGTGCGGGCCACGATCGACCAGCCTGGGCCGTCGGCGCGCAGTGTCCGGGCGTCACCCGGGGCGAACGACGAGCGGACCCGGCCGAGCGGCGGCGGCGAGTCGACGTAGGCGCGCGCCTCCGCGAGCACCCGCCGGACCCCGCGGTGGCCGCCGTGCGGCACGCTTCCGTCCTCCGGTGAGTACTCGGCGGTCTCCTCGGCCTCCTTGCCCTGCGGCGAGGGTTCCGTGGTCCTGGCCGGCCGGCCCGGTGTGGAGAACTCCTCGTCGTTGATCTGTTCCCGCCATGCCGCCCACTGCAGAGCTATCTCGTCGGCGCCCAGACGGCGCTGGGCCGGCCCCCAGGTGCTGGTGTCCGGAGGGCTCAGCGGGGGCCCGTCCGCCACCTCGGGAGCGGGGTCGTGCGGTGCGGGGACGCCGGGGGCCGCGACGGCGACCGCCAGCGGCCAGCCGGGCAGGGCGGTCACGACCGCGCGCTCGTCCGGCGACAGTTCGTACTCCATGCCGCAGTCCCAGGACGCGATCGCCACGGCGACCAGCGAGACGTCGTCGATGACGACCGTCCAGCGGGCGCCGTCGCCGTCCTGGCCCAGCACCAGGCCGTACCCGTCGGCGCGGGGTGCGAGGCCCAGCGCGGCGCACGCCTCCGGATAGTCGTCGCCCAGAACGCTCGGAAACTGCGCCGGCGTCAGCAGTACCGCCGTCAGCACGTACAGCGCATCGTCCGCGGCGGCGACGGCCTCGTCGTCCGTTCCGGCCATCCCTGCCTCCCAGTGGTTCGCCCAACGGCGCGCACCCTAGTGCGAGCGGAAGGCCGTTGTCACGACTCCCCACACCACGCGGAGCTGCAGGTTTCCGCCTGGACGGGGGCGAAACGACCATGATGGACGCAAGGCGTTCCACGGCCTGTGGGCGGTCAGGGAGAGCACGGGCCGCCGCCGTCACCGCCTCGAACACATTGTGTGCGCCTCTCCCGCCGCCTGATCGAGCCACCGGGACCGCCGTCGCCGATAGCTCATCCGACATCACTCACCGTAGAGTTGGGCTTTCTTCGAAGAGAGGGGACGGCAGGGTGGAGCGGTTCGAACGGCTCGGCCGGATCCGCCGGCTGGATCCGGTGGCGGACGCGGTGGAGATCTACCGGCTGAGTACGGCGTTCGAGTTCCCCTGGGACTACACGCGCGCTCTTGAACTGGCCCTGTACCGCACCTATGCCGTGCCGAGCATCGGCCGGCTGCTCGCCGAGACGGCGGAGCTGACCGAGCGCACGCAGAAGCGGTACGACGACACCGTGCTGCTCCTCGACACCATCGTGGAGCACGGCTTCACCGCCGACGAGGGCCGCACCGCGATCCGCCGCATCAACCAGATGCACCGCAGCTACGACATCGGCGACGACGACATGCGCTACGTGCTGAGCACCTTCGTCGTGGTGCCCAGACGTTGGATCGACGCCTACGGATGGCGGCGGCTGTCCCGGCACGAGATCGTCGCCGCCGCCGAGTACTACCGCACCCTGGGCCGGCACATGGGCATTCCGGACATCCCCGAGACCTACGAGGAGTTCGAGGCACTCCTCGACGCCTACGAGCGGGACCACTTCGGCTGGGACGAGCAGGCCCGGCGGGTGTCCGACGCCACCCTCGACCTGATGGCGTCCTGGTATCCGCGGCCGCTGGCACCGGTGCTGCGCACGGCGACACTCGCCCTGCTCGACGAGCCGCTGCTGCGCGCGTTCCGCTACACGCGACCCGGCGCCGCCACCACCGCGCTCGTGCGCCGCGCCGTACGCGCGCGTGGCCGGCTCGTCCGGCTGCTGCCGCCGCGCCGCGAGCCGCACTTCGCCCGCCAGAACCGGGAGATCAAGGGCTACCCGAACGGCTACCGCGTCGACCGCCTGGGCACCCGCCCGGTCCCCGGACTGCGCGGCTGCCCGGTACGGCATCTGGACAACTCAGCGACCGAAGCAGTCGACTGAGGCGAGGGCATCGCGCAGCCGGGCGACCCGGGCCCGGCTCGTGGCACGCGCGATGGGGAGGACACGACGCCGGAAGGGGCCGCCGTCGCGGCACCGCGCCCTAGGCCGTGTATCGAAAGTGGATCTTGAGCTGTGAATGATTACGGTTCATGGGCCGGGGAGATCTCACGGACGAGCAGTGGGCGGCGCTGGAGCCGTTGTTGCCGAAAGGGACGAAGGCGGGGCGGCCGCCCGTCTGGCCTTGGCGGCAGTTGATCGACGGCATACGGTTCCGGGTACGGACCGGTGTTCCGTGGCGGGACGTCCCCGCCCAGTACGGACCGTGGGGCCGGATCTACGACTTGTTCCGTCGCTGGCAGCGGAACGGCATCTGGCACCGGGTCCTCACCCGCCTCCAGTCCCTGGCCGACGCGAAGGGTGCTATCACGTGGGACCTGAGCGTCGACTCCACGGTGCGCCGCGCCCATCAGCATGCGGCCGGGGCCCGCAAGGAGGGTGATCTGCAGCAGGAACCACCGGGCGGCATCTTCGACGAGCCCCGCGATCACGGATTGGGACGGTCGCGCGGCGGGTTCACCACCAAGCTGCACCTGGCCGTTGAACAAGGCCAGAAGCCCATGTCGATCGTGGTCACGGCAGGACAGCGCGGCGACTCGCCGCAGTTCAAACCCATACTGGAGAAAGTCCACGTGCCCCGCACCGGGCCGGGCCGACCACGCGTCCGCCCGGACCGCGTGCGGGCCGACAAGGCATACGCCTCCCGCGAGAACCGCGCCTATCTGCGCTGCCGGGGAATCGGCTGCACCATCCCGGACAAGGCAGACCAAGCCCGCAACCGTAAGAAGCTTGGTTCCCGCGGCGGCCGTCCGTAGGGAAGTTTGACCCGGAGGATTACAAGGCCCGCCACGCGGTCGAGTGCGGCATTAATCGCCTCAAAAGGCACCGCGCCGTGGCCACAAGGTACGAGCTTGCAGTCCGCTACGAGGCGACCGTCTTCGTAGCGGCCATCAACGAGTGGCTGTGACCAGCGGTCACAGCAAACCGGCCAGGCTGGCGCGTGGGCGTCAGGAACCCATCGCAGCTCGGTCGGACTCGCTGCGAAGAACGCAGAATTCGTTCCCTTCGGGGTCAGCAAGGACTGCCCAGCCAGTCCCATCGGGATTCCGGAGATCGGAGATCAGGGTGGCACCGAGGCCGAGCAGCCGTTCCACCTCCTGCTCACGCGATGTCTCAGGGCGCAAACACAGATGGATCCGGTTCTTGATCTTCTTGGACTCGGGCACCTGGTTGAAGTACAGCACTGGACCCTCCGCCAGCAGCACCTGAGTCTCCCGGTTTCCCGGTTTGTCCTCCGGATGCAGTGGACGGCCAGTCACTCTGCTCCAGAACCGGGCCAGCTCGTAGGCGTCCGCACAGTCAATCGCCACGTTCTGCAATATCGAAACCATGCGCGCGAGCCTTCCCCACTTCCGCCCCAGACGCCACCGAGTTGCGCTCAGCCTTCATGCACACAGCTCAAGCCCATGGCAGTACTTTCGATACACGCTCTAGATCTCCAAGTCGACATGTCGCTCAGTTCTCGCGCGTCGCGAGCGCGAGGAAGCGTGCGTCCTCGTCGACGTACGACGTCATGCGCCACCCCGAACGGGCCAGCAGCGGGCCGAGGTTGGCCTCGGCGCGCAGATCGTCCGGGGTGATCCGGCGGCCCTGCCGGGCCGCGAGGGCCGCACGGCCGATGGGGTGGAACAACGCGAGCGTGCCGCCCGGCCGCACCACGCGCCCCAGCTCCCGCAGGTTGTCCACCGGGTGCGGCAGATGGGCGATCAGACCGGCCGCGAACACGGCGTCCAGGGCCTGCGACCGCAGTGGCAGCGCGCCGACGTCCGTGAGCAGTAGCCGCCCGTCCCGGTCCCGACCCGCCTGTACCGCCGCCTCGAGCATCTCCGGCGTCAGGTCGGCGCCCAATACCACCCCGGAGGGGCCCACGGCGGCCCGGAGCGGCGGCAGGGCTCGCCCGGTGCCGCAGCCCGCGTCCAGCACACGGTCACCCGGCCGCAGCCCCAGCTCGGCCACGGCGGCCGCGTAGGCGGGGCCGTCGTCGGGAAACCGACTGTCCCAGTCGGCGGCCCGGGCACCGAAGAACTCCTGCACATGCGTGTGGTCGTCGCTCATGTTCCGCATGATTCCTCACCGTCAAGGGGGATACGTAGGCGCACATGTTCGGACCGGACCCGATCGCTCCGTCGCATCCGCCTGTCATATTCCAGCACGTTTCGAAATGCGCCCCCTGTGTGCGCCTGTGCCCCCTAGCGTCCTTTGGCCATGGGACACCTGGACCACGCCGCCTTCGGCTGGCTGACCCCCGCGCTGTCGTACGTGATGGCCTGTATCGGCGCGGCACTCGGACTGCGCTGCACCGTCCGCGCGCTCGCCACCACCGGCCGCTCGCGCCGCAACTGGCTCGTCACCGCGGCCTCCGCGATCGGGACCGGCATCTGGACCATGCACTTCGTGGCCATGCTCGGCTTCCGCGTCAGTGGCACCGACATCCGCTACGACGTACCGCTGACCATCCTCAGCCTCCTCGTCGCCATGGTCGTCGTCTGCGCCGGCGTCTTCGCCGTCGGCTACAGCCGCGACCGCAACCGGGCGCTCCTGCTCGGCGGACTCACCACCGGGCTGGGCGTCGCCAGCATGCACTACCTGGGCATGGCGGCGGTCCGGCTGCACGGAGACGTCCGGTACGACCCCGTCCTCGTCGGACTGTCGGTGCTGATCGCCGTCGTGGCGGCGACCGCGGCCCTGTGGGCCGCCCTCAACATCAAGTCGCCCCTCGCGGTCACCGTCGCCTCCCTCCTCATGGGGGCGGCCGTCAGCAGCATGCACTACACCGGGATGTTCGCGGTGAGCGTGCGTGTGAACCCCTCCGGCGAGGCCTTGCCCGGGGCCACGGCGATGCAGTTCATCTTCCCCCTCGCCGTCGGCCTCGGGTCCTATCTCTTCATCACCTCGGCCTTCGTCGCCCTCTCGCCCACAGCCG
Source organism: Streptomyces sp. NPDC020192 (assembly GCF_044388685.1). NCBI lineage: Bacteria > Bacillati > Actinomycetota > Actinomycetes > Kitasatosporales > Streptomycetaceae > Streptomyces > Streptomyces sp. NPDC020192. Next base: position 42,540 of record NZ_JBIRXG010000017.1, read on the forward strand.
ACGAGCGCGAGGCGTCCGCCTCCGCCCAGCGGCCCGTCGAGACCGCCGCCCGCTAGCGGGATCCCGGCTCGAGCGCCCCGACCCACGTCCCGAGCGAGGAGGCCATGCGCCCACCCCGTACCGCCCCGAAAACCGGCGCCCCGGCACGCCCCCCGCGCGGCCGCCGCGCGCACGCCGGACCGCCCGCCGACGAGGTCACCGACCGCCTCCTCGGCACCTCGCCGGACAACGCACGCACGCGCGTGAATCGCCGGAACCTGCGCCCTCGCACCGTGCGCGCCAAGGTGGTGAGCCTGCTGATGGTGCCCGTCGTCTCCCTGCTCGCCCTGTGGGCCTATGCCACCGTGACCACCGCCCAAGACGTCGCCAGGCTGCGCCAGTCCCAGCGGGTCGACGCCGAGCTGCGCGCCCCGCTGGCCGCGGCCGTCGCCGCCCTGCAGACCGAGCGCACCGCGGTCGTGCGCCACGCCACCGCGCCGGGCACGGACGACGGCAGCGACCTCCAGGGCCTGGCCGCCCGCACCGACCGGGCCGTCGCCGCGCTGCGGCTCGGCGGCAACAGCACCGTCGCCGACAGCGAGGAACTGCCCGCCGGGGTCTCCGGCCGCCTCGAGGCCTTCGTCACCGGCGCCGAGCGTCTGCGCGCGCTGCGTACGGCCGTTCTCGACCACAAGGCCGGCTGGAACACGGTGTACGCGCAGTACACGAAGACCATCGGGGCCGCCTTCGCCGTGGACGGTGCCCTCACCGGCATCCAGCAGGCGGACGTCGGCTCCGACGCGCGCGTACTGCTCGAATTCTCGCGGGCCGCCGAGACGCTGGCCCAGGAGGACACCTTGCTGGACGGCGGTCGGACCACCGACCGTCTCCAGGGCGAGCGGCTACGGCTGTTCGGCGCCGCCGTCGCCGCGCGCCGCGCCCTCACTGACACGGCCGTCGCCGATCTGCCCGCCGCCCAGCGTGCCGCCTGGCGGGACCTGGCTGACAGCGACTCATACGCCGCCCTCGGCAGCGCCGAGGACAAGATCCTCGCCGTCGGGCCGGGCGCCAAGCCGGCCGGCACGGCACCGCAGGCCGCCTGGAACGCCGCCCACGCGCGCGTGCAGGACGGAATGCAAACCATCGCGACGGACACGGGCCGGACCGTCGCGGGCCGCGCCGACCCGGTCACGCGCGGACTGCTCAGCCCCGCCGGCGCCGCCGTACTCCTCGGCCTGGCCGCTGTCGCCGCCTCGCTGGTCATCTCCGTCCGCATCGGACGAGGGCTCGTGGTCGAGCTTGTGAGCCTGCGCAACGACGCCCTGGAGATCGCCCGCCGCAAACTACCGGAAGCGATGCACAGACTGCGCGCGGGCGAGGAACTCGACATCCAGGCGGAGGCACCCGCGGGACCACCGGCCGAGGACGAGACGGGCCAGGTCTCGGAAGCCCTGACCACCGTCCACCGGGCGGCCCTGCGCGCCGCTGTGGAACGCGCCGAACTCGCCAGCGGCATCTCCGGAGTCTTCGTCAACCTGGCCCGCCGCAGCCAGGTACTGGTCCACCGCCAGCTCAGCCTGCTCGACAGCATGGAGCGCCGCTCCGACGATCCCGACGAGCTCGGCGACTTGTTCCGCCTGGACCACCTCACCACCCGGATGCGGCGCCACGCCGAGAGCCTGATCATCCTCTCGGGGGCGGCACCCGGCCGGGCCTGGCGCATGCCCGTGTCGCTCACGAACGTCGTACGGGCCGCCGTATCCGAAGTCGAGGACTACGCGCGCGTGGAGGTGCGCCAGTTCCCCGAAGCCCGCGTCATCGGCGCGGCCGTCGCCGACCTCACGCACCTGCTCGCCGAACTCGTGGAGAACGCCGCCCAGTTCTCACCACCCCACACGCGCGTGCGCGTCACCGGCGAGCCCGTCGGCAACGGATACGCCCTGGAGATCGAGGACCGGGGTCTGGGCATGGGCGCCGATACCCTCGCCGAGGCCAACCGGCGCATCGAACAGTCCGAAGCGCTCGACCTGTTCGACAGCGACCGGCTCGGACTCTTCGTGGTCAGCCGGCTCGCCTCCCGGCACGACGTCAAGGTGCACCTGCGGACCTCCCCGTACGGCGGCACGACCGCCGTCGTCCTGCTGCCCACGGCCCTGCTCCACAACGGCTCGGCCGACACCGCGTCCCGGCGGTACGAACAGGCCCACGACGAGCAGCAACGCGCGTACGCGCACGTGCCCGCTGCGAGCCGGCATCAGGAGGCCGTCACCGCGCGGCCGGACCGCCCCGCCCTCGCGGCCACCGCTCCCGGCCCGTACGGCACGGCCGACGAGGTCGGCCGCCACGACCAGGCCGAGGAACCGGTACGAGGCGGCATCGCCGACGCAACCCCGCCTCCCGGAGTCACCCCCTTGCGGCCGCACCGCCCGCCGCACGACGCCGAGCCCTCCGACGACCTCCCGCGCCGTGTGCGCCAGGCCAGCCTCGCCCCCCAGCTCCGGCAGCAACGCCCCGAAGAGCCGGCACCTCCACGCGCGCGTGACGACGACCGGCGCACCCCCGAACTGGTGCGGGACCGCATGACGGCCTACCGCGACGGCTGGGCACGCGGCGGCGGCAGGCAGCCCGGCCACGGTGCCACCCCGGAACCCGAAACGGCCAGTGACAGCAGCGAAGGAGACCCGGCATGATCCAGGACCCCAACACGAGGACCGGCCAGCGATCCGGCGATCTGGACTGGCTGCTCGACGACCTGGTGATGCGGGTGAGCGAGGTACGGCACGCCGTCGTGCTCTCCAACGACGGGCTGGCCGTCGGCGCCTCCACCGGCCTCGCACGCGAGGACGCCGAGCATCTCGCCGCCGTCGCCTCCGGCTTCAACAGCCTCGCCAAGGGCGCGGGACGGCACTTCGGAGCGGGCGGCGTGCGGCAGACCATGGTCGAGATGGACGACGCGTTTCTCTTCGTGGCCGCCGCGGGCGACGGTTCCTGCCTCGCCGTACTCACCGCCGTCATCGCCGACATCGGACTGGTCGCCTACGAGATGGCGCGCCTGGTCAAGCGGGTCGGCGAGCACCTCTACACACCAGCCCGCGTCACAGCACAGCCGCCCGCCGCCGGATGAGCCGGAAAGCCGGTACCGATGACCGAGAACCCGATGGACGGCCCGCGGGAGCCGGGCAGCCAGTGGTACGACGGCGAGGCCGGGCCCCTGGTCCGGCCGTACGCCATGACCGGCGGACGCACCCAGCCGGGGCCCACCGGAGTGCGCTTCGACCTGATCGCCCTCGTCACCCTCGTCCCCGCGGCCCCGGCGCTCGACGACGACACCGCGCTCGGCCCAGAACACCGGACTCTGATCCGGCTGTGCCGCACGGAGACACAATCCGTCGCCGAACTCGCCGCGGACGCGGACCTCCCCGTCGGCGTGGTCAGGGTGCTGCTCGGGGACCTCCTGGAAGTCGGTTGTGTGACCGTCAGCCGTCCCGTGCCCCCGGCTCAGCTGCCTGACGAGCGGATCCTGCGCGAGGTCATCGATGGATTGCGAGCGCTGTAGATGACCGCGTGGAGCACGCCGTGCGCCCCATGGCATCCCCATCCGTGCGCATTGCGCCACCGGCCGTGCGTGAGTCGGTCACATCAGGTGTATTTCGGTCCCACCGCCCGTCAGGGCGCCCCATTTGTGATGATGCTGGCTTCACGCCCGAAGCATGCGGACGCCGGTCGCGACCGGTCCTCCCGAGAGAAGTGATCATGGTCTCCGAGCACTCCGACGCCGCCGGTGACACCGCCGCGCTGGCGCTGAAGATACTGGTCGCCGGCGGATTCGGCGTCGGCAAGACGACCCTGGTCGGGGCCGTCAGCGAGATCCGGCCGCTGCGAACCGAGGAACTGCTCAGCCAGGCGGGGCAGTTGGTCGACGACACCGACGGAGTGGACCAGAAGGTCACCACCACCGTCGCCATGGACTTCGGGCGCATCACGATCCGCTCCGGCCTGTCCCTCTACCTCTTCGGCACTCCCGGGCAGGACCGCTTCTGGTTCCTCTGGGACGAGTTGTCGCAGGGCGCCCTCGGCGCCGTCGTCCTCGCGGACACCCGGCGCCTGGAGGACTGCTTCCCCGCCGTCGACTACTTCGAGCACCGGCGCATCCCGTTCGTGGTGGCCGTCAACTGCTTCGCGGGCGCCCGCGCCTATGGCGCCCACGACGTCTCCCGCGCCCTCGACCTGGACCGCGGCACCCCCGTGGTGCTGTGCGACGCGCGCGACCGGGACTCCGGCAAGGAAGTCCTGATCCGGCTCGTCGAGTACGCCGGGCGGATGCACACCGCCCGGCTCCTGGACTCGGTCGGCTGAGGCGGGTTGCCGCTTTGTGTGCCGTCCGGGGTGAACGCCCGACATTGCCTGTCGGTCATCTTCTGCGCCATGCGTCCATCCGGCTTGCCCGGACGCCGGTCGTGGGGAAGGCTGGCGGGGAGTTCCTCCAGTCAGGGGGAGCCATCGCACGGGGAGACGGAGATGGCGCAGAACCAGGGACTCGGCTGGCTCCTGGACGATCTGACCGAGCGGGTGGACCATGTGAGGCACGCCCTCGTCCTGTCGAACGACGGACTGGTCACGGGCGCGAGTACGGGCCTACGCCGTGAGGACGCCGAGCATCTGGCCGCCGTGTCGTCGGGGCTGCACAGCCTGGCCAAGGGTTCGGGACGCCACTTCGGCGCGGGCAGGGTGCGCCAGACCATGATCGAGTACGACGACGCCGTGCTGTTCGTGACCGCCGCGGGCACCGGCAGCTGTCTGTGCGTGCTCAGCGCGGCGGAGGCCGACATCGGTCAGATCGCCTACGAGATGACCCTGCTCGTCAACCGCGTCGGCGAACACCTCGGCGTCGACGCCAGACAGCCCGAGCGATCCCCCAACACAGAACTCTGACCTGCGAGTTTCCCTGCCTTCGTGGAGTTATCCACAGGCTCGCCATGAGGTGCGCAGAACCGGCTACGGTGTGTACACGGCTCGCGCACAGGGCGTGAGTCTCCACTCCACGGGGGAGTTACGACCATGTCGGCAAGCATCTTCAGCCCGCCCCGGCCCGTCACGTGCACCCCGAGCCACGCCGCTCGGGAACTGGGTCTCAAACGAAGCGAGTTCGACCTCGCCGTGCATCTCGGGTACATCCGCACCGTGCCCGACGAAGGCGGGAGAGGAGCCCGGCGGATCGAGCGCGCGGAGATCGACCGCCTTCGTGCGCAGGACGACTTCCCGGAAGCCCTGCGCGAGCGTGTCCGGGTGGTGGGCACCACCGAGGGCGCCGCGCTCATGGAGATCCCGGCCGGCCGGTTCACCCGCCTCGCCCGTCTGGGGTTGCTGGTGCCCGTGACGTGGTACCTGAACCGATACCGCGCCGTGGTCTGGCTCTATCTGGCCGAAGACCTGCGGAACTTCACCCTGGAGGCCGAGCACGCACACCTGCTCAAGGGGCGCACGCCAGAGACCCTGCGTGGCCAACTGGAGGCGGGAGTGGACCTGCGTGCCCGCAACTGGCGCGGACGTCACCTCGGTTTCCTGCTGCGGCAGTCCGAGGCCCCGTGGGCCCGAGCCGGAGCCGTGGCCTCCTTCATCGCGCCCGTCGAGATCGCCGACGTCGTCAAGGACCCATACGAACGGGCCTACTTGAACCGCTTCCGGCCCGCGCCACCCGGCCAGGGCACCCCGGGATCGCCCGCGGCACACCTCGCCGAACGGATCGGCATCGCGCAGGACGCGGACGAGATCGACTGGCTGCGCGGCGAGCTGGCCCAGGCCGTCGAGGAGGCTCGCTCTACCGCACCCGCCCCGCGCCCGGCCACCTGCCGCGCCGCGCCGCCGGTACGTGCGGTCGCGCGGCCCATTCCGCCCCTGGCCCGAACGGTCACACGGCTCACGGAACCGACGGCACAGGCGGCGGAGATGGAGGAACCGCCTGTTGTGCGGGCGCCGGAGGTGAACGGAGAGCCTGCGTCCGGGGTGCCTGAGCCCAAGACCGAGCCGGCGCTCCGCACACCTGAGTCGGACGGTGAGCAGTCGGCTTCGGCACTTGAGCCTGACGAAGGCCCGGTGTTCGGTGCGCCCTGGCCGGATGGTGAGGCGGCGAGCCGGGGGGCCGAGTGGCAGGGCAGGCCGGTGGGACAGTCGACCAGGCCACCGGCGCGCCGGGCCCGGCGGCCCGAGCAGGACCGGGCCCCGGCGAACCGCAGCCTGCGCGGCTGGTTGCGCCGCAGAAGCCCACGGCCCGCGCGTATGTGAGCAACCTGGTCGCAGTCGCAGTCGCAGTCGCAGTCGCAGTCATGGTCGCCGGCCCGCTACAGGGCCCTGAACAGACCTGCCTGGACGACCGAGACGAGCAGGCGCCCCTGCAGGTTGTAGATGCGCCACGGGCCAGGCCGCGCCCGCCGGTGGCGATCGGATCTGCGGGTCAACCCAGCTTGCGGAACAGCCCCTCCTGCACCACGGACACGATCAGTTGCCCTTCGAGGTTGTAGATGCGGCCCCGGGCCAGACCCCGGCCGCCCACCGCGATCGGCGACTCCTGGTCGTACAGGAACCACTCGTCCGCGCGAAACGGCCGGTGGAACCACATGGCGTGGTCCAGTGAAGCCAGGTCGAAGTTCCGCGGACCCCACAGGGGTTCGACCGGGATACGGACCGCGTCCAGGAGGGTCATGTCGCTGGCGTAGGTCAGCGCGCACGTGTGGACCAGCGGGTCGTCTCCCAGCGGTCCGACCGCGCGCATCCACACGGCGCTGCGCGGCTCGGACCCCTTGATCTCCTCGGCGTTCCAGCGCAGCCGGTCGACGTACCGGATGTCGAAGGGCTGTCGGCGTGCCATCCGCTGCAACTGCTCGGGCAGCGCGCCCAGGTGCTTGCGGATCTCCTCGGAGACCGTCGGCAGCGACTCCGGGTCCGGCACCTCGCGGGCCGGCGGCAGCTGGTGCTCGAACGGTCCTTCCTCAGGCTTGTGAAAGGAGGCGGTCAGATTGAAGATCGTGCGGCCCTGCTGTACGGCCGTGACCCGGCGCGTCGTGAACGACCGTCCGTCGCGGACCCGCTCCACCTGGTACACGATCGGCACCCCGGGACGGCCCGGGCGCAGGAAGTACGCGTGCAGCGAGTGCACCGGGCGGTCGCCGTCCGTGGTGCGGCCGGCGGCGACCAGCGCCTGGCCCGCCACCTGGCCGCCGAACACCCGCTGCAAGGACTCCTGCGGGCTGAGGCCGCGGAAGATGTTGACCTCGATCTGCTCCAGGTCGAGCAGGTCGACCAGTCTCTCGGCTGGGTTCGTCATCGGTGGGTCTCTCCTTGGCTCACACCAGGTCGAAAACGGCTCACAGCTGGCCGACATCGGTGACACGGACGACCGCACGGCCCTCGGCGTCCGAGGCCGCGAGGTCGATCTCCGCGCTGATGCCCCAGTCGTGGTCGCCGTTCGGGTCGTCGAAGATCTGGCGGACGCGCCAGAGGCCGTTCTCCGGCTCCTCCTTGATCACCAGCAGCTTGGGGCCGCGGGCGTCCGGGCCGGTGCCGAGGTCTTCGTACTCGTCCCAGTACGTGTCCATCGCCTCGCCCCAGGCCTCGGCGTCCCAGCCGGCCTCGGCGTCCAGCTCGCCCAGTTCGCCGACCTGGTCGAGGGCGGCCAGCTCCACGCGGCGGAACATGGCGTTGCGGACCAGCACCCGGAAGGCGCGCGCGTTGGTGGTGACAGGCTTCACCTCGTCGGCCTTCTCCCGGGCCTCCTCGGCGGTCATCTCCTCCGGGTTCGCGAGCTGCTCCCACTCGTCCAGCAGGCTGGAGTCCACCTGGCGCACCATCTCGCCGAGCCACTCGATCAGATCCTGCAGGTCCTCGGACTTGAGGTCGTCCGGGATGGTGTGGTCGAGGGTCTTGTAGGCGCTGGCGAGGTAGCGCAGCACGATGCCCTCGGTGCGAGCCAGCTCGTAGAAGGACACCAACTCGGTGAAGGACAGCGCCCGTTCGTACATGTCCCGGATGACGGACTTCGGCGAGAGCGGGTGGTCGCCGACCCACGGGTGGCTCTTGCGGTAGGTGTTGTACGCGTGGAAGAGCAGCTCTTCCAGCGGTTTCGGGTACGTGACGTCCTGGAGGCGCTCCATACGCTCCTCGTACTCGACGCCGTCCGCCTTCATGGCGGCCACGGCCTCGCCGCGCGCCTTGTTCTGCTGGGCGACGAGGATCTGCCGCGGATCGTCCAGGGTGGACTCGACCACGGACACCATGTCGAGGGCATAGGACGGCGACTCGGGGTCGAGGAGTTCGAACGCGGCGAGCGCGAACGTGGACAGCGGCTGGTTGAGCGCGAAGTCCTGCTGCAGGTCGACCGTGAGCCGGACGATCCGGCCCTCGGCGTCGGGCTTGTCGAGCTTCTCCACGATCCCGCCGTCGAGCAGCGAGCGGTAGATCGCGATCGCCCGGCGGATGTGCCGGAGCTGCTGCCTGCGCGGCTCGTGGTTGTCCTCCAGGAGGTGACGCATCGCCTCGAAGGCGTTGCCCGGGCGGGCGATCACCGACAGCAGCATCGTGTGCGTGACCCGGAAGCGCGAGGTCAGCGGCTCGGGCTCGGAGGCGATCAGCTTCTCGAAGGTGTTCTCCGTCCAGCCGACGAAGCCCTCCGGCGCCTTCTTGCGCACCACCTTGCGGCGCTTCTTCGGGTCGTCGCCCGCCTTCGCCAGAGCCTTCTCGTTCTCGATGACGTGCTCGGGCGCCTGCGCCACGACGAGTCCGGCCGTGTCGAAGCCGGCCCGGCCGGCCCGGCCCGCGATCTGGTGGAACTCGCGGGCGCGCAGCGTGCGCACGCGGCTGCCGTCGTACTTGGTCAGCGCTGTGAACAGCACCGTACGGATGGGCACGTTGACGCCCACGCCGAGCGTGTCCGTGCCGCAGATGACCTTCAGCAGACCGGCCTGGGCGAGCTTCTCCACGAGGCGGCGGTACTTGGGCAGCATGCCCGCGTGGTGGACGCCGATGCCGTGCCGGACGTAACGGGAGAGGTTGCGGCCGAACTTGGTGGTGAAGCGGAAGTTGCCGATCAGCTCGGCGATCTGGTCCTTCTCCTCACGCGAGCACATGTTGATGCTCATCAGTGCCTGCGCCCGCTCCACGGCCTGCGCCTGCGTGAAGTGGACGATGTACACGGGGGCCTGCCTGGTCGCCAGCAGATCGGTGAGTGTCTCGGTGAGCGGGGTGAGCTGGTACTCGTAGGAGAGGGGGACCGGGCGGGTGGCCGAGCGGACCACCGAGGTGGGGCGGCCGGTGCGGCGCGTGAGGTCCTTCTCGAAGAACGACACATCGCCCAAAGTGGCCGACATCAGGATGAACTGCGCCTGAGGGAGCTCGAGCAGAGGGATCTGCCAGGCCCAGCCGCGGTCGCCCTCCGCGTAGAAGTGGAACTCGTCCATGACGACCTGGCCGACGTCCGCGTTCTTGCCGTCGCGCAGCGCGATCGAGGCCAGCACCTCGGCGGTGCAGCAGATCACGGGAGCGTCGGCGTTCACGGAGGCGTCGCCGGTGAGCATGCCGACGTTCTCGGTGCCGAAGAGCTTGCACAGCTCGAAGAACTTCTCCGACACCAGCGCCTTGATCGGGGCGGTGTAGAAGGTGACCTCGTCCCGGGCCAGGGCGGCGAAGTGCGCGCCCGCGGCGATCATGCTCTTGCCGGATCCGGTGGGCGTCGAGACGATCACGTTCGCCCCGGAGACCGCCTCGATCAACGCCTCCTCCTGGTGGGGATAGAGGGTGAGGCCGCGCTCCTGCGCCCACGACTCGAAGGCTTCGTACAGGGCGTCGGGGTCGGCGGTCGGCGGCAGCTGATCGATGAGGGTCACGCACCCATCTTGCCTGGCCTCGTCCCCGAGAGGGGAATCGGCTGTGGGGACGAAGATCATGGCAGCTACGCTGTGTCGCCGACGGAGGGTCAGCGTGCCGGGTCAACTGGACAGCGGCACACGAGGAATGGGGCGGGAAGCGGCCATGATGGGACCAGCACACTCACTGTCGGGGGCCGCGGCCTGGCTCGGCGTCGGAGCGGCCGCCGCCGCGGCCGGGCACCCGATGCCCTGGCCCGTTGTCCTCGTCGGCGCGCTGATCTGCGCCGGTGCGGCACTCGCCCCGGACCTCGACCACAAGGCGGCGACCATCTCGCGCTCCTTCGGTCCGATCTCCCACTGGATCTGCGAGATCGTGGACAAGCTGTCCTACGCCGTCTACAAGGCGACCAGGATGAAGGGCGACCCTCGCCGCAACGGTGGCCACCGCACGCTGACGCACACCTGGCTGTGGGCGGTGCTGCTCGGCGCAGGCTGCGCGGCAGCGGCGGTCGCAGGCGGCCGCTGGGCGGTGCTGGCGATCCTCTTCGTGCACATGGTGCTGGCGATCGAGGGTCTGCTGTGGCGGGCGGCCCGGGGTTCCAGCAGCGATGTCCTGGTCTGGCTGCTGGCGGCGACCAGCGCGTGGATCCTCGCGGGGATCCTGGACAAGCCCGGCAACGGCTCCGACTGGCTGTTCACGGCGCCGGACCAGCGGTATCTGTGGCTGGGCCTGCCGATCGTGCTAGGCGCGCTGGTGCACGACCTCGGGGACGCGCTGACCGTGTCCGGCTGCCCGGTCCTGTGGCCCATCCCGGTGGGCCGCAGGCGCTGGTACCCGGTGGGACCGCCGAAGGCGATGCGGTTCCGGGCCGGCAGCTGGGTGGAGCTGAAGGTGCTGATGCCCGTGTTCATGCTGCTCGGCGGCGTGGGCTGCGCGGCCGCGCTCAACGTGATCTGACCCGGCGGCTCCGGCGGCGGGGCGGTCCCTGTGGTCCGTCCCGCCGCTCCGGCCCGCAGGGGCCGAGTGATCGCCTCCGCTCAGCGGGCCTCGCCCGAATCGGCTCCGCCGTACCGGCGCTCGAAGCGGGCGATGCGGCCCTCGGTGTCGACCGTGCGGGCCTTGCCCGTGTAGAAGGGGTGGCTCTCCGAGGAGATCTCCACGTCGATCACCGGGTAGCTCTCGCCGTCGTCCCACTCGATGGTCTGTTCACTCTGCGCGGTCGACCGGGTGAGGAACGCGTATCCGGCGGCGCGGTCGCGGAAGACCACGGGGTGGTAGTCGGGGTGCTTGTCCTGCTGCATGGCGGCTCCTCGTGCGGGGCGGTCGGGCCGGGGGCGGGCGGGTCAGCCGGACAGGGAGTCCTCGTCGACGATGTGCATCGCGGCCTCCTCGGCGGAGGCGGCGGCGCCGTCGATGCCGACGTCGGTGGCGACCAGCGCGGCCTCGTCGTCCTCGTGTGCCCCCTCGTCGGGGGCCACCAGGCGACCGGAGCGGAGGTTGCCGACCTCGTTGTCCAGGAGTTCCCCGTCGGTGCCGTCGCAGTCGCCGATGTCGTCCCCGCCGCCGGGCAGGTCGAGATCGGGCTGTTCCTCGGCCAGCCGCTGGTCCAGGGTCTCGCCCGCCTGGCGCTCGGCCGCCGTCACACCCGTGTGTTCCACCGCCCACGGCCGCTCCGGAGGGGACCAGCCTCGGTCGAGCGGGTCGTCGACGCCGTCGAAGTCCAGTGTGTCCTCGACGTCGAGCACCCCCGAGTCCTCCCGGATCTCCGAGGAATCGGGCTGGTAGACGTCGTCCCCCCAGCTGTCGGCGCTGTCCACGAGTACCTCCGGGTGATGAGGACGGCCGCATGCCACCGCAACGGGCGGTGGGCCGCCGGCATGCGCGGCACGGGTGTCACACACCGCGAACCGGACGGTCCGCCGGCGCTCCCCGAACCGGTGCCGCTCTCCAGCCTTCCACCCCGGATCGGCACCGCGCAACGGCACGGCCCCCGGCAATGGCCTGCGCACGGGTACGGCACCCCGGCAGGGCCCACCGCGATGCGGGTCGCCGGAACCCGGCGGCGTCTCGTTTCGGCTGGGGCAGTGCCCAGGGCGGGCCCGGCTGCCGAGACCCGGCCGGCCTGCCCTCCGGCTGTGGCGGCCCCCGCGCCGGGCCGGTCGGCCACGGTACGGCCGCCCCGTATTACGGCGGTCGAAGGCACCCCGGTACCGCGCATCCCGAACAGCCGCGGCACCGTGGTCCCCCTGGCCCGCGCCATCACCGGGTCGGCCGCCGCGAACATCGTGACCGGGGTGACCGGCACCGGCGACAGATCATCCGCCGCCGTACCGGTCACCGTGAGGCCCGGCGGATCCTCACCCGTGCCAGGACCGCCACAGGGCCGCGTACGCGCCGTCCGCCGTGACCAGCTCGTCATGGCTGCCCAGCTCGCTGATGCGGCCGTTCTCCACGACGGCGATCACGTCGGCGTCATGGGCGGTGTGCAGGCGGTGGGCGATGGCGACCACGGTGCGGCCGTCCAGGACGCGGGCCAGGGAGCGTTCCAGATGGCGTGCCGCGCGCGGGTCGAGCAGCGAGGTCGCCTCGTCCAGGACCAGCGTGTGCGGATCGGCCAGCACCAGCCGGGCCAGCGCGATCTGCTGGGCCTGCGCCGGGGTCAGGGCAAGACCGCCGGAGCCGACCTCGGTGTCCAGGCCGTCGTCCAGGGCCCGCGCCCAGCCGTCCGCGTCGACCGCGCCCAGGGCCGCCCACAGCTCGGCGTCGTGCGCACCGATGGGGGTCCCCCCGCTCGAGCGGAGCCGAGAGTGGGGGAGGGCCAGCAGGAGGTTGTCGCGCAGGGAGCCGACGAAGACGTGGTGCTCCTGGTTGACGAGGGCGACGTGCGAGCGGACGCGTTCGGCCGGCATCCGGGACAGCTCCGCGCCGCCCAGGGTGATCCTGCCGTCCCGGGGTGCGTAGATCCCGGCGAGCAGCCTGCCCAGCGTGGACTTGCCCGCGCCCGAGGGGCCGACCAGGGCCAGCCGGGTGCCCGGGGCGACCTCCAGCGAGACCTTGCGCAGCACGTCGACGCCCTCGCGGTAGCCGAAGTGCACCCGCTCGGCGGACACGTCCCGCCCGTCGGGGGCCAGCGAGGCGTCCCCGGCGTCCGGTTCGATGTCCCGCACCCCGACCAGACGGGCCAGCGACACCTGGGCCACCTGCACCTCGTCGTACCAGCGCAGGATCAGGTTTACCGGGTCGACGAGCATCTGCGCGATCAGGGCCCCGGTGGTCAGCTGGCCGACGCCGAGCCAGCCGTGCAGGACGAACACGCCGCCGACCATCAGGACCGAGCCGAGCACGGTGACGTGGACGGCGTTGATGACCGGGAAGAGTACCGACCGCAGCCACAGGGTGTAGCGCTCCCAGGCCGTCCACTCCCTGATCCGCCGCTCCGACAGGGTGACGCGGCGGGCGCCCAGGCGGTGCGCCTCGATGGTGTGGCCCGCGTCCACGGTCTCGGCGAGTGCGGCGGCCACGGCGGCGTACCCGGCGGCCTCGGAGCGGTAGCCGGAGGGCGCCCGCTTGAAGTACCAGCGGCACCCGGCCACCAGCACCGGCACCGCGAGCAGCACGGCGGCCGCCAGCGGAGGAGCCGTCACGACGAGCCCGCCGAGCAGCAGCAGCGCCCATACGACACCGATCGCCAGCTGCGGCACGGCCTCGCGCATCGCGTTGGCCAGACGGTCGATGTCGGTCGTGATCCGGGAGAGCAGGTCGCCGGTGCCCGCCCGTTCCAGCACGCCCGGCGGCAGTCCGACGGACCGGACGAGGAAGTCCTCGCGCAGGTCGGCCAGCATCCGCTCGCCGAGCACCGCCCCCCGCAGCCGCACCTGCCGTACGAACACGGCCTGCACGGCCAGCGCAAGCATGAACAGCCCGATGGTCAGGTCGAGTTGAAGGCCACGGGACCGGTCGGAGACCCGCTCGACCAGGCCGCCGAGCAGGTAGGGGCCCACCATGGAGGCGATCACGGCCACCGTGTTCACCGCGATGAGCATCAGGAAGGCCCGCCGATGCCGTCGGAACAGCTCGGTGACGTAGGCGCGCACGGTCGCGGCCGCGCCGACGGGCAGGGTGGTGGCGGTCGTCGGGGCCGCCGGGTCGTACGCCGGTGGCGCAACGCCGATCATGCGCTCTCCTCGATCTCGTCCAGCTCCTGGAGGGTGTCCAGCAGGACCTCTTCGTCGGCCGCGGCCAGCTCTTCGTCCGTCTCGCGCGTCACCACGGCCCGGTACCGCGGCTCGCTGTCGACCAGTTCACGGTGCACGCCGACCGCCACGACCTCGCCCTTGTGGACCAGGGCGACCCGGTCCGCGCGATCGAGCAGCAGCGGCGAGGAGGTGAACACCACCGTCGTCCGGCCCGAGCGCAGCCGCCGCAGCCCGTCCGCGATCCGGGCCTCGGTGTGCGAGTCGACCGCGGAGGTCGGCTCGTCCAGCACCAGCACCTCGGGGTCGGTGACCAGCGACCGGGCCAGTGCGAGCCGCTGGCGCTGGCCGCCGGACAGGGAGCGGCCGCGTTCGGTGATGCGGGCGTCCATCGGGTCGGCGGCGTCCAGCGATCCCTGGACGAGCGCGTCCAGGACGTCGTCGCACTGCGCCGCGGCCAGCGCGTCCGCGGCCGGTACGGCTCCGGAGGCGGGCACGTCGAGCAGTTCGCGCAGCGTGCCGGACAGCAGCACCGGGTCCTTGTCCTGGACGAGGACGACGCTGCGGGCGCTGTCCAGCGGGAGTTCGTCCAGGGCGACACCGCCGAGCAGCACCGAGCGGCCCGGCTCGGTGGGGTGGCCGCCCAGCCGCTCCGCGAGCCTGCCCGCCGCGTCGGGGTCGCCGCAGACCACGGCGGTGAGCCGGCCGGCGGGAGCCAGCAGACCGGTTTCGGGGTCGTGCAGATCCCCGGCCGGCACCTCGGCCTCGCGGGTGCCGTCGGTGGCCGTGGCCCGCTTCAGCGACAGCACCCGGGCCGCCCGTTTGGCCGACGGACGGGAGAAGGAGTAAGCCATGGCGATCTCCTCGAAGTGCCGCAGCGGGTAGTTGAGGATCATGACCGCGCTGTACACGGTGACGAGTTCACCGACCGTGATCCGGCCCTGGCGGGCCAGATGGGTGCCGTGCCAGACGACGGCGATGATCAGCAGTCCGGGCAGCAGCACCTGGACGGCGGAGATCAGGGACCACATCCGGGCACTGTGCACCGCAGCGTGCCGTACCTCCTGCGAGGCCCGGCGGTAGCGGTCGAGGAACAGCTCCTCGCCGCCGATGCCGCGCAGCACACGCAGACCGGCGACGGTGTCCGAGGCCAGCTCGGTGGCGCGGCCCGCCTTCTCGCGCTGGACGTCGGCGCGGCGCGTGGCCCGGGGCAGCAGAGGCAGCACCGCGAGCGCCACGACGGGCAGTCCGACCGCGACGACCACGCCGAGGGCGGGCTGGTAGACGAGGAGGCCGACACCGACCACGACAACGGTGAGGGCGGCCGCGGTGAACCGGGAGACCGCCTCGACGAACCAGCCGATCTTCTCGACGTCGCCGGTGGAGACGGCCACGACTTCGCCGGCCGCGACCCGCCGGGTCAGGGCGGAGCCCAGCTCGGCGGCCTTGCGGGCCAGCAGTTGCTGGACCCGGGCGGCGGCGGTGATCCAGTTGGTGACGGCGGTCCGGTGCAGGAAGGTGTCGCCGACGGCGATTCCCGTGCCGCACAGCAGCATCAGACCGCCCGTCAGGGCGAGTCGGGTGCCGGAGGATTCGACTACCGCCTGTACGGCGAGGCCGACGCAGAAGGGCAGGGCGGAGACGGAGACGAAGTGCAACAGGCCCCAGGCGAGGGACTTCAGCTGCCCGCCCAGCTGGTTCCGCCAGAGCCACCACAGGAAGCGGGGACCCGAACGCACGTCCGGGACGCCCGGATCGGAATACGGAAGGTCTTGAATCTGCATGACGTCCCAGTGGCTCGTGTCAGGGAGGGGGAGAGGGGGAGGGGGAGAAGCGGCAGCAAGCCGTGAAAGGTTCGCGTCGCAGGGCGGTGGATTTCAAACGGTTTTCCCGGCGGATCCGCCGCATCCACCGGCTTCCGGCCATCGGGCCACGAGACCTCGGCCGATGCCGACGCCCGCACCGGCAAGCCGGCCGGTGTCGGCGGCCGAGTGACCCCGTTCCGCACAGGTCACCGCGGCGACGCTGTCAGCCAACCCGGTGAAATGCCAGTAATAGTCACATTATCGATCGATGTGTGATGCGACGATGAACGGGTGGAGATCTGCAGTGTGCGGCGATGTGCGGTCGCGGTGACGGCGTTCGGGACTCTCCTGACGACCCTGTCCGGGTGCGGCGGTGACATATCCCGCCCTGCCGACACCGGGGGTGCGCAGGGGCCCCGCCGCCCGGTCGTGCCGGTCCTCCCCGCGACCGACCCGACCCGTATCCCGGGCGTCGGCGACCGTCTGCACCGACGGATCCCCGGCGATTCCGGCCAGGTCGTCGCGGTGTACGGCAGGGGCGAGGATTCTCCCGACTCCACGGTCGTGCTGTACACGAAGGAGGGTCCGGAGTGGCGGCGGGTGGCCCGTTGGGCCGGCCACAATGGCCGGAACGGCTGGACCACGGAGCATCGCTCGGGTGACGAGCGCAGTCCCGTCGGCGTGTTCGGTCTCTCCGACGCGGGCGGCGTGCTCGACGACCCGGGCAGCCTGCTGCCGTACGACCAGGATGAGAACGCCTACGCGCCGACGATCGACACCGAGGCGTACGAGCACGTCTTCGACTACGTCATCGCCATCGACTACAACCGCCTGCCCGGCACGCCTCCGCACGACCCCACGCGCCCCGACGGTCAGGACAAGGGTGGCGGCGTCTGGCTGCACCTCGACCATGGCGACGGCACGGCCGCCTGTGTCAGCGTCCCCGAGGAGGCGATGGAGTTCCTGCTGCGCACGCTCGACCCGGCCCGGCATCCGGTGATGGTGATGGGGGACAGGAAGGAACTGCGCGCCTGAGGCGACGAGGCGTCATTGCGGGGCGGGCCCGACGCCCCGTAGAACACGGGCCATGAGAAGACGGATAGTCATGTCCATGCTCGCCGGAGTCACCCTCCTGGCGAGCGCGCTCTTCGGCACCGGTGCCGCTGCCGCCCAAGCGGCCGACATCCCGGCCGAGTTCGGCACCGACTGGCACGACCCGGTCACCGCGGCACCGCCCGTCGACCGTCCGCACACGAAGTCCTGCCAGGTCACCCTCGCCGACGCGCAGTTCCGTGACTTCACGCCCTATCGCGGGACGTACACCCCGCCCCAGGGCTGCGGCGACCACTGGAGCAAGGTCGTGCTGCGCCTGGACGGCAAGGTGAAGGGCCGTCAGTACGACCGGCTCGGCTATCTGCACGTCGGAGGGGTCGAGATCCTGCGCACCTCCACCCCGGAGCCCTCGCCCGACGGCATCGAGTGGCACGTCGAGAAGGACGTCACCCGCTACAGCGACACCTTCCGCAGTGCGCGGGACGTCGAGATGCTGATCGGCAATGTCGTGGACGACACGTACACCGGCGTCATCGACGTGCATGTGACGCTCACCTTCTACGCCGGCCGTCCCGCCGAGCGCACCCCCGACCGCGTTCTCACGCTCGCCGACACGCCCGACGGCACGACCCTCACCGCCCCGCGCAACAGCGAGCGGATCGTCGCCGAGGTGTACGCGACCGGTTCGGGCGGCGGCTGCGAGGAGTTCTGGTACCTGACCGTGGCCGACCCGGCGTCGTACTCCTGCAAGGCCGACCACGGCCCCTACCGCGAGGTGCAGATCAAGGTCGACGGCCGGCTCGCCGGGATCGCCGCGCCGTTCCCGAACGTCTGGACCGGCGGCTGGTCCGACCCCTTCCTCTGGTACGTGATCCCCGCGCCGGGCGCCTTCGACGTACGCCCCATCCAGTACGACCTCACGCCCTTCGCCGGCCTCCTCGACGACGGCCGGCCGCATCGCGTCGACGTCTCGGTCGTCGGTGTGCCCGCGGGGCAGCCGGGCTGGAGCGCGCCGGTGAACGTACTGGTCTGGCAGGACGCGCACCGCGCCCAGGTCACCGGCGCGCTCACCACGGACGACGCGACGGACATCGCCAACTCCTCCACCTACACGCCGGGTGCGGAGAACCGGGTGAACACCCAGGCCGGACACCGGCTCACCGTCTCCGGATACCTCGACACCTCGCACGGCCGCGTGACCACCACCGTCACCCGCACGCTCGCCGACACCTCCGTGCACCGCTGGACCGACGGCGAGAACACGGACGGCCTGGACGCGACCTGGACCGACGACGAGACGGTCACCGTCGGCGGACACGGCCCCGCGCGGACGACGGACACGCAGCGGACGTACACCATGAACGGCGCGACGACCATCGGCACGGACAACCGGCTGCGCACGGTGCTGACACTGGGCGACCGCGCGTCCGTGACGGAGCGACAGGACGGCCGGCGCACCGCGTGGTCCCGGCTCGACGACACCTACAGCGGCGACGCGGCGTACACGATCAACGTCCCACGTGACCAGCGGCACGCGGTGGGCACATCGAGCGAGCGTTACCGGCTGTACGGCTCCGACGGCTGCTACGACCGTGCACTGGCCACGGCTCAGGGGGTGCTGACGGAGGATCGCCGGCGTTGTTGAGCGCGGCGAGGTCGGACGGGCCACGCGTGGCGTGATTTACACGGCTGTGACACGGGCGTCTCCGAAGGGATCAACGGCACCTCCAGAGTGATCGACACGGAAGACGCTTTCCGTATCGCAGAAGTCCCGCTCGGCTTCCGCGAGTCGACGTCCCCTAGGAGTGCCCGTGCCGCAGTCCGTACCGTCCCTGCCGCGACGCGTCGCACGCATACTGCGTACCTCCCTCTTCGCGCAGGTCGCCTGCGCACTCGTGCTCGGCATCGTCGTCGGGAGGCTGTGGCCCGAGTCGGCCACGGCCTTCCAGCCGCTCGGCGACGGTTTCGTGCGCCTGATCAAGGCGGTGATCTCACCGCTGGTGTTCTGTGTGGTCGTCGTCGGCATCGCCAAGGCCGGCGATCTCAAGGCCTTCGGGCGGATCGGGCTCAAGGCCCTGATTTGGTTCGAGGTCGCCTCCACCGCCGCGCTGCTCCTCGGCCTGACCGCCGCCAACCTCGTCGGCCCTGGCACCGGGATGCACGTCGACGCCTCCAGGCTCGACGCCTCGGCGCTCGACAAGCAGACGCAGGGCGGCGCGCTGCCGTCCACCACCGAGTTCGTCCTGGGTGCCCTGCCGAACAGCTTCGTCGGCGCCTTCGCCGACAACGCGCTCCTCCAGGTGCTCGTCCTGGCCTGCCTGGTGGGCGCCGCGCTGCTCCACCTCGGCCATACCAAGGTCCCGCGGATCCTGCCGGCCGTCGAGCAGGCGCAGGAGGTCGTCTTCGCGGTCGTGGGCTTCGTCATGCGGCTGGCCCCGCTCGCCGTGTTCGGCGCGATGGTCCACCTGGTCGGCCAGTACGGCCTCGGTGTGATCAAGACCTACGGCAAGCTGATCGTCCTGTGCTACGCCGTCGCCGCCCTGTTCCTGGTGCTGCTCGCGGTCGCGCTGCGGCTGGTCAGCGGGCTGAGCCTGTGGAAGTTCGTGCGCTACACCCGCGAGGAGATGCTGCTCGCCCTCGGCACGGCCTCCAGCGAGACCGTGATGCCGCGCATGATGCAGAAGCTGCGGCAGGCCGGGTGCCGGGACGACGCCGTGGGCCTGGTGCTGCCCACCGGCTACTCCTTCAACCTCGACGGCGCCTCGATCTACCTGTCCATCGGCACCCTCTTCATCGCGCAGGCGGTGGGCGTCGATCTCAGCCTCGGTCAGCAGATCACGGTCGTCCTCGTGCTCATGCTGACCAGCAAGGGCATGGCGGGCGTGCCCGGTTCCGCCTTCCTCGCGCTGTCCGCGACCGCGACCTCGCTGGGCGTCGTCCCCGCCGGAGCGGTCGCCCTGCTGCTCGGCGTCGACCGGATCATGGACTCCATGCGGGTCACCACCAACCTGCTCGGCAACTGCGTCGCCGTCTTCGCGGTCTCCCGCTGGGAGGGCGCGCTGGACACCGTCCGGGCGAAGAAGGTGCTGGACGGGGAGATCGCCTTCGTGCCGGAGGCGGAGCGGGAGAGCCGGGAGGCCGAGTCCGGGGTGCCGGTACGGCCGACCGTGAAGGAACCCGCTTCCGAGGCCGGGTGACACCGCGTCCGTCCGCTTCCCGCGGCCCCCTCCGCCCGTCCGGTGGAGCGGGGCCGCTGGGCTGTCAGCGGTGCGTGCCGGCGGGGCGGGGCGGTACGGTCGTCAGCGGAGCTTGCCGGTAAGGGCGGAGTGGTTCGGCCCTGGGCGGCGCTTGCCGATGGAGCGGGCGAGCGCGTGCGGCCGTCACCGGCGTGCCCCGGTGATGCGGATCGGCGTGGTCGGCGGCGCTCTGTGCCGGTGGAGGCAGGCGCCGCGGTCAGCAGCTCTTCGTCGTCGCCCCGTCGATCAGTGTGTCCAGCAGGACGCCCAGGACCTCGCGCTCCTTCTCGGTCAGCGGGGCGAGTATCTCCTCGGCCGCCGACCGGCGGGCGCCGCGCAGCTCGCGCAGGGCCGCGCGCCCCTCGTCGGTCAGCTCGATCCGGGTCACCCGCCGGTTCGCCGGATCCGCCGCCCGCCGCACCTTCCCACTCGCCTCCAGCCCGTCGACCAGCGTCGTCACCGCACGCGGCACCACCTCCAGGCGCTCGGCCAGGTCGGCCATACGCGGGGGAGAGGGGTAGTGCGCGAGGGTGCGCAGCAGGCGGGACTGGGCCGGGGTGACGCCCAGGTCGCGCTGTTCCAGATGGCGCTTCTGGATGCGGTGCACCCGGCGGGTGAACCGCAGCAACTGCTCGGCGAGCAGGCCGTCGGAGTCTGGGGTGCTCATGCGGGAACAATATCAGGATGCAGTTCATTGTGAGTATAGGTAACAATGAGCTACGATCCGTTCGTCATCGTCGGCCGATCCCTGGCCGGCGCCCGTTCACCTCCGTAGGAGCCCATGCATCCCGACCGTGAAACGTCCTGGACCCCGCCTGCCGACGCCAAGGAACAGCCCCGGCAGGTGCGCCGCATCCTGAAGCTCTTCCGTCCCTATCGCGGGCGGCTCGCGATCGTCGGCCTGCTGGTCGGCGCCTCCTCGCTGGTCTCGGTGGCCACGCCGTTCCTGCTGAAGGAGACCCTCGACGTCGCGATCCCCCAGGGCCGCACCGGCCTGCTGAGCCTGCTCGCGCTCGGCATGATCCTCAGCGCGGTCCTCTCCAGCGTCTTCGGCGTGCTGCAGACGCTGATCTCGACCACCGTCGGCCAGCGCGTCATGCACGACCTGCGCACCGCCGTCTACGGCCGGCTGCAGCGCATGTCCCTCGCCTTCTTCACGCGCACGCGTACCGGTGAGGTGCAGTCCCGCATAGCCAACGACATCGGTGGTATGCAGGCCACCGTCACCTCCACGGCCACCTCCCTGGTCTCCAACGTCACCAGCGTGGTCGCGACCATCGTCGCGATGATCGCCCTCGACTGGCGGCTCACGATCGTCTCGCTGCTCCTGCTGCCGGTGTTCGTGTGGATCAGCCGCCGCGTGGGCAACGAACGCAAGAAGATCACCACGCAGCGGCAGAAGCAGATGGCCGCGATGGCCGCCACGGTCACCGAGTCGCTCTCGGTCAGCGGCATCCTGCTCGGCCGCACCATGGGCCGCTCGGACTCGCTGACCGCGTCCTTCGCCGAGGAGTCGGAGCGCCTGGTCGACCTCGAGGTGCGGTCGAACATGGCGGGGCGCTGGCGCATGGCTGTGATCACGATCGTCATGGCCGCGATGCCCGCCGTCATCTACTGGACCGCGGGCCTGGCCCTGCAGTTCGGCGGTCCCAAGGTCTCGCTCGGGACCATCGTCGCCTTCGTCTCGCTCCAGCAGGGCCTGTTCCGCCCGGCCGTGAGCCTGCTCGCGACCGGCGTCCAGATCCAGACCTCCCTCGCGCTCTTCCAGCGCATCTTCGAGTACCTCGACCTGCCGATCGACATCACCGAGCGCGAGCGGCCCGTCCATCTCGACCTGGTCAAGGGCGAAGTCCGGCTGGAGGACGTCGAGTTCCGATACGACAACGACGACCGGGCCCGTCCCGTCATCGACGGCATCGACGTCACCGTGCCCGCGGGCGGCAGCCTCGCCGTCGTCGGCCCGACCGGCGCCGGCAAGTCCACCCTCGGCTATCTGGTGCCCCGGCTCTACGACGTCACCGGCGGCCGCGTCACCCTGGACGGCGTCGACGTCCGTGACCTCGACTTCGACACCCTCGCCCGCGCGGTCGGCGTCGTCTCGCAGGAGACGTACCTCTTCCACGCCACCGTCGCCGACAACCTGCGCTTCGCCAAGCCGGACGCCACCGACGAGGAACTGCACGCGGCGGCCAGGGCGGCGCAGATACACGACCACATAGCCGCGCTGCCCGACGGTTACGACACGGTCGTCGGCGAACGCGGACACCGTTTCTCCGGCGGTGAGAAGCAGCGCCTGGCGATAGCCCGCACCATCCTGCGCGATCCGCCGGTCCTCATCCTCGACGAGGCGACCAGCGCGCTCGACACCCGTACGGAAGCCGCGGTCCAGGAAGCCATCGACGCTCTGTCCGCCGACCGTACGACGATCACCATCGCCCACCGTCTGTCCACGATCCGCGGCGCCGACCAGATCGTGGTCCTGGACTCCGGCCGCGTCGCCGAACGGGGCACGCACGAGGAACTGCTGGAGCGAGACGGGCGGTACGCGGCCCTGGTGCGCCGGGACGCGCAACTGGAGCCGACAAGCTGAAAATATGCCGGAATTGGGGGGTTGTGCGTATGGGTGTTCCCGCATGCAGACGAACATCCCGCCACGGAGCACGATTCGACTGACACGCCGGGGCGGACTCGTCCTCGTCGTGGCCGGTACCGCCGTGGCGGTGCCGCTGCTGACGCTGGACAGCGGCCCCGAGGAGACCCGGCCCGCCACGCTGGTCATCCCCGAGGACTGGTGCGTGAGCCAGGTGTACGACGCCATCGACAAGGCCCTCGAACTGCCCCCGGGCAGCACCCGCAAGTCCCTGGGCACAGCGGGCCTGAAGCTGCCGAGCGGCGCCGAGGGCAACCCGGAGGGCTGTCTCTTCCCGGCGACGTACCCCCTGCGGATGGAAGCGACGCCCGAGTCCCTGCTGCGCTCCATGGTCGCCACCGCCGACAGCAGGTTCGGCGCGGTGCCGCCGGCCGCCGGGGCGCAGCGCGACGCGATGAACGTCTACCAGGCCGTCACCATCGCCGGCATCGTCCAGGCCGAGGCCGCGACCAAGGCGGACATGGGAAAGGTCGCCCGGGCCGTCTTCAACCGGCTGGAGCGCGGGATGCCGCTGCAGATGGACTCCACCGTCAACTACGCCCTGCACCGCAACACCGTCCGCACGAGCCAGGACGACACCCGCATCGAGAGCCCGTACAACTCCTGTCAGCGCATGGGCCTGCCGCCGACGCCGATCGGCAACCCCGGCGAGGCGGCGATGCGTGCCGCGCTCAACCCGACGCCGGGCGACTGGCTGTACGTCGTCACGGTCAAGCCGGGCGACACCCGCTTCTCCGCCGACTACGCGACGCACATGCGCAACGTGGCGGCGTTCAACGCCCTCCACCAGGGCGCCGGCCAGGGGCCGTCCACGGTGTCGGCGCAGCCCTCGGCCCACTGAGCCGTCCGCCGGGCCGGCAGGGCGTCACGCGGCGACCGGCTGCTCCTCGGCCAGCAGCCGCCTGATGTCCCGGACGGCCGCGCGTCCGGCCCGGTTGGCGCCGATGGTGCTGGCGGAGGGGCCGTAGCCGACGAGATGGACGCGTGGATCGGCGACGGCCCGGGTGCCCTCGACCCGGATCCCGCCGCCCGGCTCACGCAGCCGCAGCGGGGTGAGATGGTCCAGTGCGGGCCGGAACCCGGTGGCCCACAGGATCACGTCGGCGTCGACACGGCGTCCGTCGTTCCACTCCACGCCGTCCGGGATGATCCGGTCGAACATCGGCTGCCGGTCCAGGGTCCCGTCCGCAAGGCCCTGCCGGATGGCGTCGTTGAGGGGTAGTCCGGTGACCGAGACCACACTGCGCGGCGGCAGCCCCTGGCGCACCCGCTCCTCGACCAGCGCGACCGCCGTACGGCCCGCCTCCTGGTCGAACGGCCCCTCGCGGAACACCGGAGGCCGCCGGGTGACCCAGGTGGTCGCGGCGGCGTACGGGGCGAGTTCCAGCAGATGCTGGGTGCCCGAGGCGCCGCCGCCCACGACCACGACCCGCTTCCCGGCGAACTCCTCGGGACCGGCGTACCGCGCGGTGTGCAACTGCCGCCCCCGGAACGTCTCCTGGCCGGGATAGCGCGGCCAGAACGGCCGGTCCCAGGTGCCGGTCGCGTTGATCAGCGCCCGTGTGGACCACGTGCCGGCCGAGGTCTCCACGGTCAGCCGGCCGCCGTCCCCCTCCCTGACGGCCCGCACGTCGACGGGCCGCCGTACCCGCAGGTCGAAGGCGCGCTCGTACCGGTCGAAGTACTCAGCGATGACCTCCGCCGACGGCCGCGTGGGATCGGCGTCCGTCAGCTCCATGCCGGGCAGCGCATGCATTCCGTGCACCTTGCCGTACGTCAGCGAGGGCCACCGGAACTGCCAGGCGCCGCCCGGCGCGGGGGAGTGGTCGAGCACCACGAAGTCACGGTCCGGCTCGAAACCGGTGCGCCGCAGATGGTAGGCGCTGGACAGCCCGGCCTGACCAGCGCCGATGACGACTACCTCGACCTCGCGTGATTCGTTCACGCTTCTACTAACCGGGGGGTGGGCCTGGATCTTCCCGGATGCCCAGGGGCCGTCCTCGGCCTGGCTCAGCCCTTGGCCGGTGTGGTCGACGGGGGAAGGCCGGCGTTGAAGCGGGTGTCCACGAAGTCCCCGAAACTCACCTTCTGCGGGATCAGCTTCAACTCGGTGAAGACGTCGGCGATCTGCTGCTCGGAGGCGACGAGCGGCTTGTCGACGGCGACCGCGACCCGGGTGGAGTTGGTCCGCTGCACCGAGTCCAGGGCCACGTCGTACGGCAGGCCGGTGTCCTTGGCCCACACCTTGGCCCACTCCTCCTGATGGCCGTAGACCCAGGCCGTCGCCCGCCGCAGCCGGGCCAGGTAGTCCTTGATGACGGCGGCCTTCTTCGGGTCCTTCAGCGCGGAGGGCGCGGCCACCTGGAAGGTGAGCCCGTTGGTGATGCCCTCGCCGGTGGTCAGTACACGGCCCTGCCTGGTGCGCAGGATCTGGGAGGTGTACGGGTCCCAGACCGCCCAGGCGTCGACCTTGCCGGAGGTGAACGCGGCGAGCGCGTCGGCCGGCTGGAGGTACTTGACCTTGACGTCGGCCAGGCTGAGCCCGACCGCCTTGAGCGAGGCGATCAGCTCGTAGTGCGCGGACGAACCCTGCGCCACGGCGATCGACCTGCCCTTGAGCCGGCCCGGCGCGGTCAGTTTGGAATCGTTGGGCACGAGGATCGCGTCGCCCTTGGAGGTGCCGTGCCAGGCCGCCACGACCGAGATCTTCGAGCCGGCACCGGCCGCGAAGACGGGCGGGGTGTTGCCGACGCCGCCGATGTCGACGGCCTGCGCGTTGACCGCCTCCAGCAGTGGCGGGCCGGAGGTGAAGGTGGACCACTTGATCTTGTAGTCCAGGTTCTTCAGCTCGCCGGCGGCGCGCAGGATGGCCTCCGAACCGCCCTTCTGGTCACCGACGTTCAGTGTGACGGAGCCCTTTCCGTCGGTGTCGCTGCCGGTGCTCGCGGACGAGTTCCCGCCGCAGGCGGTGAGCAGGAGCGCGAAGGGGAGGAGAACTGCGGCGGGGACGAGTCGTCGTCGCATGACGGTTCCGTTCATGAGCGGGAGATTCGAGGGCGGGGATGTCGAGGGAGGGGGAGTGCGGGGATTTCGAGGGGAGGTCAGGCGGCTTCGGCAGCGGTGTTGACGCCGAGCCGTTCCAGCAGGCCGGCGCGGAGTGCGGCGAAGCGGGGGTCGGTGATCTCGCGCGGCCGGACGAGGTCGATGCGCTGCTCGTGGGCGATCCGGCCGCCGTCCATCACCAGGACGCGGTCGGCGAGCAGGACGGCCTCCTCGACGTCGTGCGTGACCAGCAGCACCGCGCAGCCGCGGCGCTGCCACAACTCCCCGACCAGCCGCTGGGCCTTGATCCGGGTGAGCGCGTCGAGGGCGCCGAACGGCTCGTCGAGCAGCAGCAGATCGGGTTCGCGCACCAGGGCGCGGGCGAGGGAGGCGCGCTGTGCCTCGCCGCCGGAGAGGGTCCTCGGCCAGGCGCCGACACGGTGGCCGAGGCCGACCTCGTCCAACGCCCGTTCGGCGAGGGCTCGTTCGGGCTTGCCGGGCAGACCGAGCAGGATGTTGCGCCACACCTTCTTCCAGGGCATGAGCCGGGGCGCCTGGAAGGCCACGGCCCGGCGGCGCGGGACCAGCGCGGTGCCCTCGATGTCCCGGTCGAGGCCGGCGAGGATGCGCAGCAGCGTCGACTTGCCGCAGCCGCTGCGGCCGAGCAGGGCGACGAACTCGCCCGGCGCGATGTCGAGGCGCAGATCGTCGATGACCGTACGGCCGTCGAAGGAGCGGGTCAGCCCCTCGACATGCACGGCCGAGGACACAGTGGGCCGCGTGGATCCTGAGGACCGCGTGGAGCCCGTGGGGCTCACCGGCCGGTGAACGTCGGTCGCCATTGCAGCAGCAGCCTTTCGAGGGAGCGGACGATGAAGTCGGCGAGCAGGCCGAGGAAGGCGTAGACGATCAGGCAGACCACGATCACGTCGGTCCGCAGGAAGTCCCGCGCCTGCACCATCAGGAAGCCGATGCCGGCGTCGGCGTTGACCTGCTCGGCGAAGACCAGCGCGAGCCAGGCGATGCCGAGCGAGTAGCGCAGCCCGGTCAGCGCGCCGGGGAGCGCGCCCGGAAGTACGACGTGCCGTACCAGCCCCCACCGGGACAGGCCCAACGACTCGCCGGCCTCGATGAGTTGGGTATCGACGCCGCGGATGCCGGCGTACACGTTGAGATAGAGCGGGAAGGTCACGCCGAGCGTGATGATGGCGATCTTCGGGGCCTCGCCGATGCCGAACCAGATGATGAACAGCGGGATGAGACCGACGAACGGCACCGTGCGCAGCATCTGCACCGGCGCGTCCACCAGGTCCTCACCGATCCGGAACAGCCCGGAGACCAGGGCGAGTCCGGTGCCGGTCAGGGTCCCGAAGAGCAGCCCGAGTGCGACGCGCTGGAGGGAGGTCCCCATGGCCGACGGCAGCGCGCCGTCGCTGATCAGATCCCGGCCGACCTGCGCAATCCGTCCCGGCGAGGCCAGCACGTCGGCCGTCAGCACACCGGTGGCGCTGAGGAGTTGCCACAGGGCGAGCAGCAGGATCGGGCCCGCGGTACGGCGCAGCCAGCGCGGGATGCGGAGGGAGCGGGAGGAGGCGGGGACGACGGGCTGGAGGTCGAGGGCGGCGTGGTCCGAGTGTCCCGTTCCGGGATCCTCGGACTTGGATATACCCGAAATGTCGGGTTCGGGAGAGTTGGGTGGGGCATGGCTGATGCTCATGGATGCTCCGGGAGGGGAGGGGTGAGCGGGTGGGGGTGAACGCGGGGAGGGAGGAGCGGGGAGGGGGCGGACGGCGAATGGCGGACCATCGCCGCGTCAGCCCCGTCTCAGTGACTGGTCACGGATGTCCGAGACCGGCCGGTTACGGGCGTACGAGAGCGACGGCGGAGCGTGCCGGAAGGAGGAAAGGTGAAGCGGAAAAGGGCGTCAGCAGCCGCGGCGACACGCGGCGGAGGCCACCCACAGCAGGTCGATGTGACCGCGCGTGGTGAGCAGGGCTGAACGCAACATGCGGCAGAACGTAGTCAGATGGGCGGTCCACGGTCAATGGTGTCTCGCCTTGTGGACCTCGGATATCGGCAGGCGGTCGCGCCATCGAGGGGGGAGCCCGGCGTATGGGTCAGGATGGGGGCATGCCTGATGCCTTCACCACCCGTACGCTGCACGTCTCCACCGGTTCCCGGGAGCGGGTCGTCGATCTCACCGCCGACTGCGACGACTTCCTGCGCGAGGCGGCGGCCGGCCGCGACGGGCTGCTCAACATCTTCGTCCCGCACGCCACCGCCGGGATCGCCGTCATCGAGACGGGCGCCGGCAGCGACGACGACCTCCTCGCCACCCTGCACACCCTGCTCCCCGCCGACGACCGCTGGCAGCACCGCCACGGCAGCCCCGGCCACGGCCGCGACCACGTCCTGCCGGCCGTCGTCCCGCCGCACGCGACCCTGCCCGTCATCGGCGGACGCCTGGAACTGGGCACCTGGCAGTCCGTCTGCCTGGTGGACACCAACAAGGACAATCCCGACCGCAAGGTCCGGCTGAGCTTCCTCGCCTGATGCACGTGCCGGAACCGTAGCGTCGAATTCCCGTCGCACCCAATGCCCCTTGGTCCCTGCGGGATTAGTCCGTGACCGCATGTTCCCTGGCGCGGTCGGGCGGCGGGATTTGAGCCCGCGACCGCTTGCTGATTTTGCCGGTCATAGATGGGCCCCGGGTGGTCTCGCCTGACCTGGAGGGGGTTCGGGGGCGGGTGGGCTTCCAGATGGCTCCGAACGGATGGAGCCTCAGTCTCGTGCCGGGAGGGGGATCGACGCGGATCGTGTCGGGGCGGCGACCGCTATGACGACGGCAGTCGCCAAAGCGGCAAGGGCGGGCGCGCCGGTGTGGTGGCGCAGGCTGCGAAGCTGCCTCGGGGCGCATCAACATCGCGGGTGTCTCCGCGCACCGGATCCCGTACCTGGCGTGAGGGATCGCCGCCGTCCCTGAGACGCCCCCATGACTTCCGGGGGTGTCGGGCGGCACAGCAGGGCGGCAGGGGAGGGGCGGGCGCCGAACCGGGGGGTGAAGGCGATGCCGGCCGCGTACTCGGTGGGCAGGCACTGACCCTTGGTAGTGGGCGCCGCCGGTCGCACCGACCGGGCGACTTCACATCCTGTCGCCCGGACTCTGCTTTCAGCAGGTCGAAGGCCGGTCTCTCATCCGTGAGAGAGAGGCTTTCCGCGCGTCCGGGGCTGCTGCAGCCTGGCCGCGAGCTCCCCCGGCAGGACGTCACGGTTTGCCGGAGTGACCTGGATGATCTCGATGCCGGTGCGCCGCTTCAGGGCGTCGGTGAACGGATCGCGGTGCGCGTGGACCGTGGCGACGACGTCGACCTCGGCGACGAACAGCGCGTCGACCGCGTGCCGGAACGCCGTGCACGCCAGTTCCATCCGCCCCAGCTCGTCGATGAGCACCAGCCGCCCTGTTGCCTCCTCGGTTGCTGCCGGCCGAAGCGACGGCAGCGCCAGTCGTTCCATGACGCCCAGGTCGACGCCGTATTTCCCTACCCGTGGCGGACCGGGCAGGTCGACATGGGCGAGCACTTCCCGTCGTCCTGCCAGGGTCTCCAGGGCGAAACCGACGCGGGCGCCGGATTGCCTGATCTCCTCCGTGGTGAAGCCGGTGACCGCGTGGGTGGGCAGTAGCGCGGCCAGCCGACGCAGGGCGGTCGTCTTGCCCGCGCCAGGGCGGCCCTCGAGCAGGATCCTTGTCGGCACACTGCCATCTTCACCCCCGCTTCCGGAGGTGGCCCGTGGGCTCGGCCGAGCGAGGGTTTTGGGGTGCAGACCGGTGCCGGAACCGCCGTTGCGGGTATGGCGCCGCGCATGAGCGGAATTGAACTCAGCAGCACCGCGTTCGACGACAAAACGGTGATCCCCCGTCGGTACAGCGGGGAGGGTGAGAACATCTCACCGCCTCTGACCTGGTCGGGGGTGCCTCACGAGGCCACGGAGCTGGTGCTCCTGTGCGAGGACCCGGACGCGCCGGGGACGACCTTCCTGCACTGGCTGGTGACCGGCATCGATCCGGGGACCACCGGGGCGGCGGAGGGCCAGAAGCCCCAGGGGGGTCTGCCGTGGCCCAACGGCTTCGGCCGCGTGGGCTGGGGAGGGCCGATGCCTCCACCGGGGCATGGGCCGCACCGCTACTTCTTCCGCCTGTACGCCCTGTCCGAGCCGCTGCCGCTGCACGACCACCCGGGCGTCGAGGACGTGCACCGTGCCCTGAAGGGCAGGGAGCTGGCCTCCGGCACCCTGGTCGGGATCTATCAGCGCTGAGCGCGTCACCGCTGGTCGTAGCCGTAGGCGCCGTACAGCTCGACGTGCTCCTGCACGCCCTGCCCGATCGGCTGGACGAGCGGGCCACCGGTGCGGAGCTGATCCGCGAGCGGCTCAGGCACTCGCGGGAAGGCCGCGCAGTACAGGGCACGGGTCGGCATCCCGAGGGGCCCGGCCCGTCGCCGAGTACGACCTCGGCATTGCCGACGCCCTGCCCGGCCGGCCGCAGGCGGGCCTCGTCGACCGGGTCGAGCCGGCGTTCGACGCTGACGACGCACGCGGCCAAGCGGGCCGGCAGCGCGGTCTGCCAGCCGTATCCGGTCCCGATCTCCAGGACCTGTTCGTCTCCGGTGAGGCCGGGGGGCACGCCCACGGTGTGGGCCGCGCGGACCAGGTCCTCGGGGGTCCCTTCATGGGCCATTGAGCGGGGTGCGGTTTCGGCCAGGTGCAGCCCGGGCAGTCGAAGCCCTTGGTCTGGTTGAGGTTGATATCACTGTCATCGCCGTACGGCGGACCGTTGTCTGCTCCAGGGAGCGCCGCAGCGGGTTGACCACCGCTGGCACGCCTGCCGCCCAGGTCTTGGGCGGGGTGACCGAAACGTCACTCGGGGCGGTCGGGCGCAAGGGGCGACCCGTGATACGGGAGGCGCAGCGCGTCGGCGTCAGGACGGGGTCCCCGGGTCGGCGTACCGCAACAGGGCGCCCACGCCCTCGTACAGCCTCAGCTCGCTCTCCGGCACGACCACCAGCTCGGCACCGGTGCCGACGAGGGCCCGGACGAGGGCCTCGTCGGCGCGTTCCTCGCGCGGGGCCGGCACGCCGAAGGACATCAGCTCCGCCTCGGTCAGGGCGAGCTGAGTGGGCTGGGAGCCCGCCCAGAGCCGCAGCGCAGACCCTGGCGGCCGGTTCAGCAGCAGTGCCGCGACCTGGCCGCGCTGGAGGGCGGCGACGGTGGCGGCCAGCCCCTCCGTCACGGGTCCGTCCAGAGCACGCCGGCCGATGAAGATGTCCACGAGTTCCCGGTCGTGCGCGGCCATGCGGCCGCGGAAGACGCCGTCGAGCTGCGACTCCAACAGGGCGCGTCCTGTGTCGGTGGGGGTCCGGCCGCCCACGCGTACGACCTTGTCCCGCAGGGTGTGCGGCAGGCGGCGGATCAGTACGTTGCACGCCCACTCGTCCCCGCCCACGACGACGGCGTCGGCATGGGCGCGCCGCGCCCGTTCGTCCAGCCGGTGACCGAGCCGGAGGGAGGTGCGGTGCCAGGTCGCCACCGCGACCCTGCAGTGCAGCCGCTCACCCGGGGTGACGGTGGACGCGGGCCAGGTGCCGGTCTCCGCCTCCAGAGTCACCCAGCCGTGGGTCTCCGCGGTCGGAAGGCCGCCGTAGCGGACGACTACGGCCATGTAGGGGATCTCCGGAAGGTGCTGGGTGACCAGGGGCATCGCGTCCGGCAGGGTGCTGTAGCGCGCGGAGTCGTGCTCGGGCGGCCTGGGCAGCTCCCCGTCCAGGACGAGCGCGCCGTGGGCGGCGAAGATGGCCTGACCGTGCACCCCCGGCACCTCTGTGTCGGCGCCGACCGCCTCCTCCAGTGCGTTCAGCAGCGCCCGGTCCGAGCCCTGACGGGACAGACTCTCGCGCAGCCGCTGCCAGCGCAGCGCGATCGCCCGGTCGGGATGCTCGACGTTTCGGGAGGTGTCCAGGTACACGGAGGCGAACGGGCCAGGCTCCGCGTAGAGGGGTTCAAGGAACGACAACCTCATCGCCACTCCTCGTCGATGGTCTCCCTTCCTTCGATGATGCGCGCTCCGGGGGCGATGGAGCTCGACGATCGCAAAACGGTGCGGAACGCGGGGCGGTCAGCAGCCGGCCCATCATGAGCATGGTGGCGGCGGCCAGGCCGTCCAGCACCGCCAATCCGCGGGCCGGGACGGCAGGCCGCTGATCAACTGGGCTCCGTAGCCGGATGGACGCCGTGGTGTGTCCCATCACGCCTACTCCCGCGTTCCCGCAGGACCACAAACCGGATCCGAGGGAACGCCGGATCGACATCGACGGCGTCGATTAGCCGTACCTCGACCAGCTCGTCTGGGCCGGTGTGGCCACGATGCCAGGCCTGCCCGCCACCGCTGTACCAGCGGGCCGGTCCCTCGAGGGCCGGCCGTCGGCTGTTGGCTGAAGCGGGTGGAACGGCGTGGGCGACTGGGAATCCGGGGAAGATCCTTCTACCGTGGTCCGCGCCTGTCCCGGTGCCGCTGGACGACGTGAAGGGGGCTTGGTGGAAGCCGAGTTGGGGACGCTCGCCGCTCAGGGGGCCACGGCTCTGGTCGGGCTCGTGGTCGCGGACGCCTGGCTGAAGATGAAGCACGGGAGCCGGCGGATCACCCGCTGGTTCTCCCGGCGCGGGGCGGAAGGCGAACTGGACGCCGTCCGCGAGGAGTTGGAGTCGGCCCGGCAGCAGGGTGACGAGCGGAGCGCAGCCGACCGGGTCGCCGCCGATCTGGAGCGGCGCCTGGTCCGGATCTTCGAGGACGACCCCGAGGCGGCGGAGGAACTGCGCCCGCTGCTCGCCGAGGTGCTGCCGGGAACGTCGTACGACATCGCCTTCGACGTCCCCGGGGCCGCACCGGCGGCGCCTGGCGCCCAGCCCGACCATCTCCCCGTCCTGACCGGCACGTTCAGCAACCGGATCGCCGAACTCGACCGGATGGACGCGCTGTGCGGCGGGCCCGACCGGGTCGGCCTCGCGGTGCTCGCCGGGCTCCCCGGCGTCGGCAAGACCGCGATCGCCTGCCGCTGGGCGGACAAGGAACGCGCCCGCTTCCCCGACGGCCTCTTCTACGTCGACTACGCCGCCCTGCGTGACGAGTCCGCCGTGGGCGCCGCCATGGGGCACGCCGTGACCTCACAGGCCCTCGCCTCGATCCTGCGGGCGCTGCTGGGCAGCGACGCCGACATCTCCGAGAAGTTCGACGAGCTGAGGCGGCAGTACGAGACCCACTCCCGTGACCGGCGGATGCTCGTCCTCATCGACAACGTCACCATGGCCTCCCAGGCGCGCGCACTGATTCCCACGGGCCGCGGCAGCACCGTCATGGTCACCAGCCGGCACAAGCTCGGCGAACTCGTCGCCCAGGACGGCGCCGAACTCATCGCCCTGAAACCCCTCGACGCCGAGGGCGGCCTGACGCTGCTGACCGATCACTGCGGAGCGGAGACCGTCGCGGCCGAAACCGCCGCGGCCGAGCGCCTCGTGGACCTGTGCGGCGGACTGCCCGTGGCGCTGCGCATCGTGGCGACCCGGCTGACCACCGGTGACGCCCCGAGCCTGACGTACCTGGCCGAGGAGCTGGAGGACGAGGCCGAACGGCTGGAGGGTATCTCCCTGCCTGGCTCCCTGCCCGGCGACACGTACTCGCTGTCAGCCGTCCTCGGCCCGTCCTACCGGCTGCTGCCGCCCGGACCGGCCCGGTTGTTCCGGCTGCTGGGCTGGCTGCCCGCCGGACTCTTCGACGAGTCGGTCGCGGCGGCCGCGGCGGGCGTCGACCGGCGTACGGCCCGGCGGCTGCTGCGCGAACTGGCCGCCGCGAGCCTGCTGGAGACCGACCGCGACGGGCGGTACCGCGTCCACGACCTCGTCCGCCTCTACGCCCGCGAGCGCGCCGTGGCGGAGGAGCGGCCCACTGAGGAGACCGCGCTCATCGAGCGGGTCACCACGCACTACCTCGTCCTCGCGGCCCTCGCCGACCGGGCACAGCGCAGGGACCGACTGCGCGTCGCCGACCTGACCGAGCTGCTGGAGCGGGCCACCGATCCCTTCTCCGCGCCCGCCGGTCCCGCCCCGCTGACCTGGCTCGACGCCGAGTGCCCGGCGATTCTCGCCGTCCTGCGCGCCGCCGTACGCCACCGTCTGTACGCCCTGGCCTGGCCGCTGGCCGAGGCGTTCACCGTGCTGTTCCTGCACCACCGCTACCTCGGCGCCTGGAAGGAGTCCCTGAGCCTCGGCGTCGAGGCCGCCGCCGCGCTCACCGCCGACCCGGCCACCCCCGCAGGCACCGCCGAGCAGGCCCTGGCCGGGGAGGCCCGGCTGCGCAGCCTGCTCTCCCGCCCGCTCACGGACCTCGGCGAACACGACCGCGCCGGTGCCGAACTGGAGCGGGCCGTCGCCCTCGCCGAGCCCACCGACCGGTTGCTGCTGCGCGCCTCCGTCCAGGAGTTCCACGGCCGCCACCTCGAACGCGACGACCCCGCCCGGGCCGTGGCGGCGTACCGCTACTGTCTCGACCTCAACCGGCGAGCCCAGGACCGGCGGGGCGAGGCGCTAGCCCTGCTCTTCCTCGGCTCGGCCCTGGACGCCCAGGGCGATCACGAGCAGGCCCTCATCCTGCTCGGCCGGGCGCGCGCGGACCTGCTGGGCCTCCCCGAGCCCGACGAGCGCATGGCGGCCCGCGCCCTCCTCGCCCTCGGCCGCGCCCGCGCCCACCGCGATGAGTTCGACGAGGCCTTCCGCGACCTGGAAACGGCGGCCGACACCCTGAGGGAGCGGCGTGCGTACAGCTACGAGGCCGACGCGCGCGAGGCCCTCGCCGACCTCGCGGAGCGGACCGGCCGCCACCTGGACCGGGTGCGCGCGTGGCTGACCCGCGCCCTCGAGATCCACGAGGCGAACGGCAACCGGCGCGCGGACGACCTGCGCCGGCGGCTGGACGACGACCTCAGCTGACGCCGGAAGACGCGGGGCGCGGGCGCAGGACGACATCCTCGTCCCGCACCCCGGCGATGCGCAGCGTCAGCAGCGCATCGCCGCTCGGTGGCCGGCCCTGCCTGAGCAGGGCGTAGACGACGGCCGCCGCGAGCCCGGATGCCACCGCCCGTCCGGTCACCGCCGCCTCGAACACCCGGCCGTCGCGCAGCCCGACCAGATGGCGGCCGTCCCGCACCGCGCACGCCGCCAGCAGACTGCCGGGCAGCCGCGCCAGGGTGTCCCGGATCCAGCGCAGCGCTTCGGCCGAGGAGCCGACGGGGTCGGTCCGTTCGATCGCCGAGGCGCTCTCCAGCAGCCGGCGGTCGCGCTCCGCGTCGGAGCAGGCGAGATGGGCGAAGCGGCCCGGCGACGCGTCGGGGCCCTCCTCCTCGGCCTCCGGCCCGCCGTGCGCGTACGCCCGCGCCTGTGCCGGATACCGCCGCACCGACACGACCGGCCCGGCCGCCTCCTCACTCACCTCGGTGACGACCAGCCAGGAGGTGACGGGCGCGGCGGCCTGTTCCGGGACGGGCAGCAGCAGGTCCGGCGGGGGCGCGGAGCCCGGCTCCGGCAGGTCCAGCAGGTCGTAGAGGGCCGTACGGAGCCGCGCCAGGGCCTGCCCCGGTTCGGCGAAGGCCCGCCGCGCGACCGCTGCGTACCGTTCCGGGGTGTGGTCGCGTACGACGTCCTCGACCTGTGCCGCCAGATCCCCGCCCGGATCCAGGCGCGGGGCCGCCGCGGCCAGCTCGTCCGCCGCCGTGTCCGGCACCGCGTCGGGGCCGAACGCGCCGAGCAGCACCGGCTTGCCGAGGGCGGCACCGTAGAGGGTCACCGAGCCGTGGTCGCCGATCACGACGTCCGCCGCGACGAGCGCCGGGCGCCAGGCGTGCACCGGCGGCATCAGCAGCAGGCCCGCGTCGAGCGCCGACGCCTGGAGCGTGTGGATCCGCCAGTCGCCGTGTGCGGAGCGGACGTTGGGGTGGACGACGGCCGCCACCCGGTAGCGGTCGTGGGGGAGCGCGCCCAGGAGCCGGACCGCCAGATCGGGGTGCCGGCCGAGCAGGGAGGTGGCTCCCCAGGTGGAGCTGATCACGACGAGCCGCTGACCCTCCGCGATACCGAGGGCCTTCCGGTACGCGTCCTCGTGCATACGTCCGGTGAGCAGCTCGTCGTAGCAGGGGTCGCCCAGCAGCAGGGTGCGCCCCGCGGTCTTGGGATGGGCGGCGAGGAGTTGCCGCTCCTGCTCCGGGTGCGACACGGCGAGCCAGGCGCGGCCGGACTCCAGCAGCGCGTCGGGAACCAGGCCGGACAGCCGGTCGTGCGCCCCGCGCGCGTCCGGCACGCGTTTCTGGAAGCCCACGCCGTGCGGCAGCACCAGGACCGGGCACTCGCCCTCCGGTAGGTCCACGTTCTCGCTGGCCGTGAGGATCAGATCGGCGCCGATGTCCGCCAGCTGCTCCCAGGGCATGACCCGGCATCCGGATGTCCGGAGAAGGTCCAGCACCCCGTCGGCGAACGCGGAGGTGGGGTCGTGCGCGAAGACAACGCTCACCCGGGGGTCGTCACGGAGCAGGGCGGGCAGTGACTCGAGGACCCGCACGGTGGAGGTGACGGTACGGGCGGCG
This sequence comes from Streptomyces sp. NPDC020192, assembly GCF_044388685.1. NCBI lineage: Bacteria > Bacillati > Actinomycetota > Actinomycetes > Kitasatosporales > Streptomycetaceae > Streptomyces > Streptomyces sp. NPDC020192. The sequence goes on from NZ_JBIRXG010000017.1 coordinate 79,035, forward strand.
ACGACGAGCGTCCGCTCGGCGGGGAACGTACGCCAGCGGTGGGCGTCGGGGCCTACCGGGACGCGAAGGAAACCGCCGCTCACCGGAACCCCCGGGAACCGGTCAGCCGGTTC
>NZ_JBIRXG010000017.1:79246-221991 GCF_044388685.1 Streptomyces sp. NPDC020192
CGCGGTTCGCGGTTCGCGGTTCGCGGTTCGCGGTTCGCGGTTCGCGGTTCGCGGTTCGCGGTTCGCGGTTCGCGGTTCGCGGTTCGCGGTTCGCGGTTCGCGGCACAGTCGCCCTATCAGGTGACAAGTTGGCTGACAACCCTTCCGATCTGATCCGATCCCTCCCGGCGGACCGGTCCACGGTAACGAATCACCGAGAGTGAGCCCAGGCCCCGGGCGGTCGGCCGGGGCCGGGCGTCCCGGGGTGCGACCCCCCTCCCGCGTCCGTCACCCCGACCAGGCCGCGGCGCACAGGGCGCGGTCCAGCTCGTCGGTGTAGCGGGCCGCCGCCAGCCAGGCGTGGGCGAAGCGGGCCGGGTCCGTCGGCAGAAGGCGGCCGAACACATCGCGGGACCGCTCCGCCGCCGACGCGTGGAGTACCTCCAGCAGCTCGCCCGCCGTCGCCAGCCCGGATCTGCCCAGCCGCCGGGCGTCGGCCGCCGTGTCGCCGGAGAAGGACAGCACCCGCCGGCCGCCCGAGACCGCCTGCTGCACCCGGCGGCGCAGCAGATGGACCGGGGCCTCTGCCGGCGCCGTCGGCGCGCCCTGCGCCGGGGACGCGGGCACGGTGGGCAGATCCGCGTGCTGGAGCCGGTCGAAGCCCACGTCGACCCGTGTGCCGGACAGCACCGGATGCTCGGTCGCCAGGAGCTGGGCCCGGGGGTGCGGGGCCGGGGTGAGCCGGGCGACGACCCGGAGTCTGCTGCCCCGGGCGGCGGCCAGCAGCCGCAGGTTGTCCCGGTGGGGCAGCGCGGGATCGTCATGGGCCCGGGTCAGCCGCAGTACGACGGCACCGCACGCGGCGAGCAGACACTCACCGGTCGCCTCCGCCGCCGTACCCACCAGGGTGACCTCCAGGAACAGCAGATCGTGGCCGCCGGTCAGCGCCCGGTCGAGCTGCTCGGCCACGGGCACCGCCCAGAGCCGGTCCAGGGGCTCCTCGCGCCAGCCCGCCCCGGGCGCCGCGACCGCCCGTACTCCCGCGCCCGCGCCGAGCCGCCCGCTGGGGGAGACGGTGGCCCCTGACACCGCCAGGCCCGCCCGGGACAGCTGCCGGTGGGTCAGGGCCGTGTCGCCGAGCCGGACCGCCCGGTCGGCCGCGCCCATCGCTCGCCCGGCGCCGCCCGGAGCCACGTCGGACACCTGGTACAGCCGGCCCTCGGCGTCCGCGGTCCAGGTGACGGCGCCCGCGTAGCCGCTCGCGGTGAGCACCGGCTCGGAGAAGAGGCCGTACAGCCGCAGCGAGCCGTCCGGACGGTACGGCTGCCGTGCCGTGCCACGCAGCTCGGTCAGTTCCGTGCCCGTGGCGTCGGGGACGCGGTGGGCGACGGACAGCACGTCACGCAGCCTCGCGACGAGGTCGTCCAGCCGGTAGGCCGGGTCGGCCGCGCGGGCGGCGCGCAGCGCGGTGACCACGGACACGGCCGAGGCGGCGGCCCGGTGCAGCCCGGCGAGCCGCGCCGTGTGTGCGGCGCGCAGCAACTCCGCCTGGAGCACCGCGCCCGCGCCGTCCGTACCGGCCTCGAGCACGGCGGCCGCGGCGGAGAGGAGTGCGTGGGCGGCGGAGCGCTGATCGGGGGTGGGCGTTTCCGGCTCGTCGGCCTCCTGTTCCGTGGCCGCCTCATCCTCCGGTGAACTCCCCTTGTCAGCAGGAGAGTTGGTGTCGTCCGCGACGGGAGCAGCCGAGGCGATCGCGGCGCGGTGGAGGCAGTCCGGGGCCAGGAGACAGCCGCAGCGGACTGCGTCCGCGCTCGCCACCGTGCCGTCCGGGGCGTGCAGTTCGAGGTCGGTGTCGTCGTCGATCGCGATGCGTACGATGTCGCCGTCCCGCACGACGGGGCGGTCCGCCAGTTTGGCCATGCCCGCATCCAGGCGCTTGCGCAGCCGGGGCGTGAGCGCGGCGACCAGTTCGGCGGTCACGGACGGTGCGACCGGAGGCAGATCAGGGATCATGCGATCTTCTCCCCTACCCAGCGGGCGAGTTCGAGCGGACTGAGGGCGGCCACTGGCATGCCCGCGGCGACCAACTGCCCGGCCACGCCCGTGGAGTAGCGCGGGCGGCCCGTGTCGTCGAGGCTCGCGCAGCCCAGGACATGGCAGCCGGCGCCGACCAGGGCGCGGACCTCGGCGAGCAGTCCGCCGATCGGATAGCCCTCCTCGAAGTCGCTGACGACCACGACGAGCGTGCGCGACGGCACGGTGACCAGCTCGCGCGCGTGCCGCAGCCCGGCCGCGATGTGGGTGCCGCCGCCGACCCTGACCTCCAGGAGGAGGGAGAGCGGGTCCGTGACCTGCTCGGTCAGATCGATCACCTCGGTGGAGAAGGCCAGGAAGTGCGTGGACAGGGTGGGCACCCCGGCCAGCACCGAGGCGGTGAGCGCCGCCCAGATCGTGGACGCTTCCATGGACCCCGACACGTCGGTGACCAGGATCAGCCGCCAGTCGGCCGATCGCTTGGCGCGGCTGCGGAAGACGGGCCGCTCGGGTATGACCCGTACCGTGCCGTCCGGCATACGACGGGCCGTGGCGAGGTTGGCCCGCAGCGTGCGGGGCAGGTCGAGGCCACCGCCGGGACGGCGGCTGGGGCGCGGCAGGGCGGTGCCGTGCAGCGCCGGGCGCAGCCGGGTCGCCAACTCCCGGGTCAGCGCGTCGACCAGTCGGCGGACCAGTGGGCGCAGCGCCGCCAGCCTCGCCTCCGGCAGACCGCCGGCGTGCCGCAGCACCGAGCGCAGCAGATCGACGGAGGGGCGCACCGCGTCCGGGTCCAGTTCCGCGAACACATCCTGACGGCCGCTCGCGGCAGCCGCCGCCAGCACCTCCTCCCGGATGCCCGGACCGAACAGCGCGGCCAGCTCCTCGGACCACTCCCGCACCCCGGGAAACGCCGCCTCGCGCCCGCCACCGGCCCCCGGGCCCGACAGCTCCCCGCGACTCCCCTCACCGCGACCACTGCCGTACAACTCGTCCAGCGCGGTCGCCAACGGCCGGGCGGAGGAACCCAGTTGGCCGCTTCGGCGGCCCAGCACCAGACGCCATCGGTCGGCCGGGAGCAGCCTGGGCTCGTCGGCGGGTGGGAAGGGGGCGGGGGTGGTGCCGTGCGTGCCGGGTGCGCCGGGTGGGGGGTCCGTCGGGCTCGCGGATCCGTCGGCGTTCGCCTCGCCCGCGGTGACCGTCCCGGTGGGCCGGTTCGGCGGCAGGAGGCCGAGCGTGGCGAGGGTCCGGCGGGCCGTGAGGTCGGCGCGGGTCCAGACGGCCAGGGCCGCCGGGTCGACGGCGCCGGTGTCGTCCGGTCGCTCACCGCCCAGGCGCTGCTCCACGGCGCTCAGCAGCCGTTCGCGGGCCGCCGGGCTGAGCGTGTCGAAGCCGCCGCGCAGCGCCGGGAGCCGGTCGAGGAAGTCCCGGTCGGACAGCTCCGACACGCGGCTCAGCAGCGGCTCCAGGGCAGGTGCCGCCGACTCCAGCAGCGGCCCGGCCGCGCTCAGCAGGCCGGTGAGCCGTGCGGTGAGCGCCGTACGCGACTCGGTGTCGACGGCACCGTCCACCCAGGAGGCGACCCGGTCGCCGAACGCCCGGGCCTCCTGCTGGCCCAGCAGTACGCGTACGGCTCCGGCGGCGCCCCGCATCAGCGGAGAACCGTCGGCTGCCAGCCGGGCGAGCGCGTCGGTGAGCCGGATGCCGCCCAACACGTCGGCGCGGTGGGCGAGTTCCAGCAGGGCGTGCGCGTCGGCCGGGTCCCCGGAGCCGGTCAGTCCGTCGACCTGGCGTACCGCGGCGGCGGTCAGCAGTTCGGCCACCGCTTCCGCGCGCGCCGTACGCTGCTTGTCGTCCCCGAGGCCGGCGATGTGACCGGACCGCAGCCGGTCCAACAGGGCCAGCCCGGCGAGGAGTTCGGGCAGGGTGCCGGAGCCCGGCAGCACCTCGGCCGTGTCGGCCAGCCGCTCGTCCGCGAGCTCGGGCAGGCCGCACCCCGCCGCCTGTTCCAGCCCCCTGACGGTCTGCGCTGCCGTCGGGCCGTCCTCGTCCCGCTCCAGGCGGCGCCGTTCCCGCAGCACACCCTCGGTCGCCTGCGCCAGGGTGACGCCCCGCATCCCGGCCGCGGTCAGCATGGCCGCGGTGGCCGGGGTCCAGCGGACCTCCCAGCGCGAGGTGAGCGCGTCGGCGCCGCCCGCGCCGGTCACCGCCTTGGGCTCGCCGTACGGAACCCCGCACACCGTCAGGCGCCGGAGCAGGAGTTCGCGGCGGCGGTCCAGGTCCGAGCGGAGCGGGTCCAGGCGCAGATCCCGGGCCGTGCCGGGGTTCGGGTCCGCCGGGCCGGGCAGGCCCAGCGCGGCCACTTCCGCCTCGACCGCCGGGGCCAGTCCGCTGCGCGGCGCGGCCGGGGCCGGACGGCCGGTGCGGGTGCCGACGAGCACCCGTTCCATCGCCCGGGCGACGGCCCGTCCCCGCCCGTACGGCTCGCCCTGCGCCAGTACCGTCTGCACGGCCTCGACCAACTCGCCCCGGCTCGCCGCGGGCAACCCGCGCAGCCGGGCCAGATCACCGGCGAGCCGCGCGATCTCCCGCGCGTCGGCGGGCCCGGACGGATGGCCCAGCGCCCGCAACTCGGCGCACACCCGTACGGCCGCCCTGGTCAGCGCGTCCTCCAGCGCCGCCGGATCACCGGCCGCGTCCAGCACCAGGTGCTGCCACTCCGGGTCACGGATCCCGGCGGGGTAACCGGAGCGCTCGTCCAGCAGGGCGTAGCCGTAGGGGATGAGGGAGGTCGTCCAGGTCGAGGCGGTCGGCTGCTGGGCCGCCTCGCCGGCCTCGCCGTCGGCCGGTGCCAGGAGCGCCGGGGCGTGGAAGGCGCCCACGAGCACGGCGGCCCGCTCCCCGTGCGCCGTGGCCGCGGCGAGGCACGACCGCATCCACCGTTCCCGCCGCAGATCCAGCTCCGGCACCCCGCCCGATGCCACCGCCTCCTGCCGCAGCACCCACCCCGTCAACAACGCCGCCCGCCGCAGCGCCTCCGCCGAGGAACCGGGCGCGGCGGCCTCGACCAACCGGTCCCACAGATCGTCCCCGGGACGACCGGTGAGCCGCGAACGCAACGCGGCGACGACCCCGGGCACGACGGCCACACCGCCACCCCCGCCGACCTGGGCCCCGGGGGCGCCGAGTGGGGAGTTCCTCCCGCCCACCTCGGCCACCGACGCGCTGGTCGTCGCGGGGTTCCCGGCGGGCTTCACCGGACCGGCACCGGGTGTCGCGGCCTCGCTGCCGGGCTCCTCCGCCGGGCCGTCGGGCGGGCCCGCCCCGCTTCCCGTCCATGCCCGGTCGGCGAGCGGGAGGTCGCAGGCGACGACCCGTACCCCCTTGCGCGCCGCCCAGCGCACGGCTGCCAACTCCGGTGAGAAGTCGGCGAAGGGATAGAACGCCGGGCCGCCGCCCCCGTTGCCGGCACCCGGGGCGGCGGCGAGGGCGATGGGGGCCTGGGTGTCCTCGTGGGCGAGCCAGGGCAGCCAGTCCTGCAGCTCGGCCGGCAGTTCGACCAGCAGGACGTCCGGCCCGGCGGCGTCCAGCAGCGCGGGCACGGCCGCGGCCAGGGAGGGCGCGTGGTGCCGTACCCCGATGAGATAGGGCGCGGCCGGGTCGGTCAGGGCGGCGACGGCCGCGTCGGGTGAGGCTCCTGGGCCGGGCCACACCTCGACGGCCGTATCGTCACCGGCATGGGTCTCGGCCGGAGCGTCGGCGGCGAACGGGTGGGACACGATCCTCAGCCCTCCAGAACCGTGCGCAGATCCCACAGCGTGCGCCAGGTGGCGGAACCCTGTTCGGCGCGGCGCCGGACCGGGCCGTCCCAGTAGCCGCGCAGCCGTGCCGCGTCCGCCGGGTCGTCCTTGCGGACGACGCCGAGGAGATGGCCGGGCAGCAGGCCGAGGACGTCACGGTCGCCGGGGAAGTACGCCGCGGCCAGCCCCAGCGCGCCCGCCACGGACACCGCCTCCGCCGTGCTCATCACCGTGGACGGCCGCTCGACCTCCCAGCCCTCCGTCGACCGGCCCTCCCGCAGATCACGGAAGACGGTGACCAGGGCCTCCAGGACGGCGTCGTCCACCTGGAAGGGCGCCCCCGCCTGCTCCACCGCCGCCCGGGCCTGGCCGCGCACCAGAGCCGTCTCGGCGTCGAGGTCCGAGATCGGACCCACCGTCTCGAAGTTGAAGCGGCGCTTGAGCGCGGCCGACATCTCCGAGACCCCCTTGTCCCGCAGGTTGGCCGTGGCGATGAGGTTGAACCCGGGCGCCGCGTGGGCCAACGCGTCCTCGCCGCCCGCCAGTTCGGGTACGGCGATGCGCCGCTCCGACAGCAACGACACCAGGGAGTCCTGTACTTCGGGCAGACAGCGGGTGACCTCCTCGACCCGGCCGATCGCACCCCGGCTCATCGCGGTGAGCACCGGCGACGGGACGAGCGCCTGCCGACTGGGCCCCTGCGCGAGCAACAGGGCGTAGTTCCAGCCGTACTTGAGCTGGTCCTCCGTCGTACCGGCCGTCCCCTGCACGACCAGCCCGCTGGTGCCGCACACGGCCGCCGACAGCAGCTCCGACAGCATCGACTTGGCTGTGCCGGGCTCGCCGACGAGCAGCAGGCCGCGCTCACCGGCCAGCGTGACGACGCACCGCTCGACCAGCGCGCGGTCGCCCACGAACTTGCCAGAGATCTCGAGGCGCCGCGGCACGCCCTCCGGCGCCGCCGCGTCGTCGGGCAGCCGCAGCGCCTGGCCGCCGCTGCCCATGACGAACGTGACGACGGCCCGGGGCGTGAGCCGCCAGGCGGGCGGTCGCGGACCGGAGTCGTAGGCGGCGAGGAAGGCCAGTTCGGTGGCGTACCGATCCTCGGGCGGGACGATCTGACGGGTCGCGTCGGGCGCGAGGGCGGCGGTCATCGGCGGGAGTCCTTCGACATAGCTCTGGCAAGGCGTGTGTTGACGGTGCGGAGGGGGCTCCGCGGTGGACGTGCCGGCGGCGGGGACGTCATCGGCGTCGCCCTCGTCGGGTCGCGCGGGTGGTCAGTTCCTCGTACGCCGGGGCGTCGCCCGCGCGGACGCGGTCCCAGGCTCGTGCGAAGAGTTCCGGCACCGGCGCCGGCGGTATCGCACGCCCGCGGTCCGGGATCGGGTACAGACCCTCCTTCCAGGTCTCCACCGGCAGCGCGGGCGACTTCAGGTCGCGCCAGCCGCACGGCAGGAACAGGGTCCGCCCGGCGCGCGGGCGCTTGGCGGTCACGACCAGGTCCGTCGCGGCCAGCTCGGTGCGGGCCTTCCGTAGCCGCGCGGGCTTCCAGCCGGTCCAGCGGGCGCAGTTGCGGTCCGTCGGATCCGGCAGGGCGAGCAGCTGGAGGTAGAGCGCGGCGGCGTCCTCGCTCAGGCCGTGCGCGGCGGCGACCTCGGCGACCAGCGCCGGCGCACTGACGGTCGGATCCTGGGCGTACCCGGTCCGGCCCTCGGCCCCGTCCCCGGCCGCGGACTCGACCGCGCGGCCCAGCTCGTCCCCGAGCAGCGTGCGCAGCATTCGCAGGCCGTGTCCCCGATGCGGGCCGACCAGGCCTTCCAGCAGCCCGAACACGGCGTCGTCGGGCCCCGTGAGCCCGGCCGGCCGGACCAGAACCGTCTCGACGTCCTGGTACCAGGGGCGCAGGACGAGCGCCTCACCGATCCGGGTGGTGCCGTGCGCGTCGGCGCCGCCGGTCGCGGGCATGCCGTACGCCTTGCGCAGCTCCACCGCGGTGGGGCCGCCCTTCTCGGTCGACTCCACGTCCAGGCCGAGCATCAGCTCCGGGTCGGACATCCGGCGGCGCACCGCGGCGAGGCCGGCCGGCAGGGTGGCGCGCAGCGGGTGGCCGTACGGCAGGACGTAGGCCAGCGCGGCGAGCGCGCCGACCGCCCCCGCCAGATCGTGGCCGCGGGGCAGGGCCTGCGGGTCCTCCGCGACGAGCCGGCCGTCCTTGTCCCACCGCAGCGCCGTGGTGCGGCTCAGCCACGGTGTGCGGGACGGGTTGAGCACGTCCTCGGCGCGGCCGGCACTCATGCCTGCCAGCTCGGCGCTGAGGTCCTCGGGCAGGCGGACCAGCGAGCCGAACCGCTCGGCCCACTCCCGCCCGACGGCGTCGAGGTCCGGCCCCGTCGTCCACAGGGCGTCCGGTGCGGCCGGCAGCAGCGCGCCCAGCAGCGCCGACCGGGGCTCCGCACCGAGCCCAGACAGCAGCGCGGTGCCGAACTCGCGCTGCTTGGGCTTGAGTCCCATCAGGGCGAGGTCGTCGGCGTGGGCCTGCTGCGGCAGCCCGGCGAGCAGCACCGTGGCCTGGAGTGGGCCCAGCCCGCCGCCGGTCGCCGCGATCAGCGCCTCGGGCGCCGCCGGCTGCCAGGGCGCGGCGCCCTTCTCCCGGACGAGGTGGGTGACGGCCGTCAGGTCCTCGGCGGAGATCGTCGGGGTGTACCGCGTCTCCTGGTCCAGCGTGAAGTGCGCGACCGCGCCGAACGCACCCGACGGATCGTGGTCCAGCGCCAGCCACTGGGCCCGGCCGTGGTGCAGGTCGATCCGATGCGTGCCGAGGATCACCACCGTGCGCCCGCCGCGCCGCAGCACCTGCCCGTCACGCTGTTGCTGCTTCTTCTCCAGCGGTTCGCTCAGCATGACGTCGCGCAGCGTGCCGCCGGCCGATACGAGCGGTCCCTCGGCAAGGGCCTCGGCGAGCAGCAGCAGCGACTCGCGGTGGGCGTCGGGCAGGACGGGTGAGGCGGCCCGGTAGAGCAGCGCCCGCAGGACACCGAGAACGGGCGGCCACACCATGCCGATCGCCGGGACGGTGTGCTCCTCGCTCGTCCAGCCGTCGGTGAGGGCGCCGAGGCGCTCCGGGTTGGGCAGCGGCTTGCCGTCGGCGGGCCTGCCGGACAGCACGTGGTTCACCGCGCGGATCTGCCGTAGTACGCTCCAGCGCTCCCCGTACCACCAGCCGTGCGGCCCGATGATCCCGGACAGGGCGTCGTGCAGCGTGCGGTCGTCGCCGTGGGCGGGGCTGTAGTCGGCGAACATGCCCTCGACCCGCCGGCGCGGCTGCCGCGGCTGCTCCTGCGGGGGGTTCGCGAAGGCCGTGGCCGACTCGGTGATGCGCAGCGCCGACCTGATCAGGGCGGCGATGCCGATACGCAGCCGCTCGTCGGTGAGGTCCGGCAGGAACTGCTCGACGGCCTTCAGTACGACGGTGTCGGCGGTCGGCACGGCGGCGTTGGCGGTCTCGTCCGTGCCGGCCTTCGCCAGCGCTTCCTGTCGTAGGGCCAGCGCCTCCGCGGTGACCGTCAGCAGCTCCGCGGCCCGCTCGTCGCCCAGGGCGCGCAGCACGGCCGAGCCCCGCTCGTCACGCGGACGCAGCGCGTGCCAGAAGGGCAGCGGGGGCACCAGCCGGGTGCCGGCGGCGTACTCACCGCCGCGGTCGTTCTGCGGCACATGGCCCAACTGGCCGGCGGAGGACGTGTCATCGGGCGCGAAGAACCCGATGTGCGCGCCCAGGTGAGCGCGGTGCCCACTCAACCGGGCCACGACGGGCTCGGCGCCGCCGGGCAGCCGGAGCGCGCCGTACGGAACGGCCGCCCCGTTGCCCTCGCCCGTCTCGAACGACACCGTCCGCCCGTCCGGCGTCCCGGCGGTACGGCGCTTTTCGGCGCCCGCGCCCTCCGTGCGCACCCAGCGCCCGAGCACCGTGCCGTCGGTGCCGAAAGGGCTGTGCTCCAGGCCCGGTTGCAGCGGCAGCACCTCGCACAGGGCGGGCAGCAGCTCGGTGTCCTCGCGGACGGCCGAGCGCAGCAGCGCGGGCAGGGACGCGCGGCCGTGCGTGCCGGTGGCCGGGTCGTACTCCAGCCACACCGACGTGCGGCCCTGCCGGCCCTCGCGCCACAGGGTGGTGCCGTCGCCGATGACGGCACGGCTCGGTGGCAGGACCGTGTCCCCGGCGTGCAGGGTGCGGCCGCCGGTGGCGCGCCCGCCGGCGGCAAGCGGGATCGAGGGGACGACCGCCTCCTGACCGGACCACCACGCGGGCAGCTGCTCGCCGCCGAGCTCGAACACCTCGGCGGGCCGGGCCGACCAGTAGCCGTACTGCTTGCTGCGGTGTCGCCAGGTCACGAGCAGTTCCCCGTCCACGAACCGGAAGCGGGGGCGCTGCCAGCGGTCCAGCTCGTCCGGCACGCGCAGGTCGTGCTCGAGCAGGATGCGCTCCGGGCCGACGACGACCGCCTTGCGGCCACGGCTCAGGATGAGCGCGGGCCAGGCCTCGTGGAGGGCCAGCGAGTTGTCGTTGTTGTTCCCGTTCCTCCTCACCTCCCCGTCGAGCAGCGTCAGCGCCTCGTCGAGGGCGGGCCAGCCCAGCTCGTCGAGAACGCCGGCGCGCACGGTACGGCCGAGCAGCGGTGCCACCGCGTGTCCGGCGACCTCGGCCACCGCGTCCGGGGCGACCTCGGAGGCGATCACCCGGAAGGGACGCAGCCGGTCGAGCGCCGCGCGGGCGCCCGGCAGGCCCACCGCGCGTGTGAAGTCGCCGACGGCCTCGTCCAGCCACTCCTTCAGCACCTCGCAGAGCACCGGATGACCCGCGACCCGCTTCAGCAGCTTGTCGTGGTGCTGATGGCTGCCCACCCGCTCCATGACCCGGTGCAGCAGGCGCCGCAGCCGCGGGTCCGCCGCGACGGCCGTCAGGTCGCGCCGGCCGTCCCGGCTGTCCAGCAGCCATTCGGGCAACGGCAGATGCACGGGGACGTCGGCGCCCGGCAGCGTCAGCGGGACGCGCTCGGCCGCGCACAGGTCCAGCAGATCCAGGTCGGCGCCCGCGTGCCAGCGGCCGGTGCACAGGTCCACCGGCCGGCCGGCCGCCCGCAGCAGCGGGGCCATGCGCTCCACCAGCGCCAGCGTCGCCGGGCAGCGACGGGAGTACGAGCCGCCGTGCTTGCGGAACGACGCCCAGCGGGTCAGCCAGTCCGCCGGATCGGCGCCGTGCTCCCGGGCCGCCGACTCGTCGGTCAGCAGCCGATCGGCCCCGGTCTCGGCCAGCAGCGCCAGCCAGAACTCCTCGTCCTCGGTGCCCCGGCCGAGCCCGGCCGGCATGATCTCCAGCAGGCGGAGCCGGACCTCCGGGCGGCGCTCGGCGAGCACCGGCAGCACGGAGCGGTAGGCGGTCCAGAAGGTCCGGGGCGCGCGGACCGCCGCGGGGGAGGCGATCAGGTCGGCGACCAGCGCGCACTCCTCGGTGACCCGGTCCAGGCCCGCCGCCTTGATCAGCCCGCGCGCGTCCTGCGGCAGCGAGGCGTACGGCGGCATCCCGGCCGCGCAGCGCTCCACCGTCAGCTGCCGGAACTGCGCCCAGGCCGCCGCGGGGTCGAGCCGCCCGGTGAGGTCCCGCACATGCTCCTTGAGGGCCTTCACGGTCAGCGCCCCGGCGAACGCGAACTCCAGGAAGACCGCGCGCTGCCGCTCCTCGTCCACCGCCAGTGCGTGCACCCGCTCGGCCTCGCGGGCCTTGCCGAAGAACGCGGCGGCGTACGTGGTGTTGTCGTGCTCCAGGAAGATCCGCGCGGCCTGCTCGTAGAACGTCGGCAGGAAGTGCGGCACGGCCCGGCCCAGCCGCTCGCCGAGCGACTCGAAGCCCTCCTTGGCCGTACCTGGGCGGGACTTGGCCTGCCGGGCGAGCCGCTCGACGTCCTTCACCAGGGCGAGCGCGTGATGCCCGTTGGCCGGGTCGTGGACCAGCGCCCAGGCCGGGAAGCCCAGGGTCTCCCGGCGCATCTGCCCGACCTCCGGTGCCTCGGGCTCGCGGGCCAGGCCCAGGAACTCCAGTGCCAGGTCCTCGGCCTCGCCGAGTGTGCCCGGCACCAGCCGGACCACCGGGCGGCCGTCCAGGGCGGGATGCGTGTAGGTGCGCACCGTGAGGCTGTCGGCGTCCTCGCGCGCGGTGCTGCCCGGCGGCAGGACGGCGCCGGCCTCCAGCAGCGCCGTGACCGTGCTCTCGTCGTACGTCATGCCGCCCGCTCCTCGTCCTCGATGTCCCGCCCCGCGTACAGCGCGGCCGCCATGCGCATGCCCTCCGACCAGGCCACCGGCCCGACCTGACCCAGCTTCAGCGCCTTCCCGGTGGGGTCGGACCAGACCAGCGGGCCGGTCTCGGTCTCCTGGTAGCCGTCGTAGTCGCCGATCCACACACGGGCCTCGACGCCGCGGCCGTCCTCCAGGACCGGGCACACCGCGTACCCGCCGCGCACGCGGTAGCCGAGCTGGGCGGCCCTGCCGTGCAGGAAGCGCAGCTCCTTGAACGAGCCGCCGGCGTACTCCTCGACCTGGGTCGCCTCGGCGTCGAGCGCGGCCGGGCGGTGCCAGACCTCGCGGAAGAGCTGCTGCGCACCCTGCTCCACGCCCAGCTCGACGGCGAACTCCCGCAACTCCTCCAGGTCTTCGAGCAGGACCGGGTGCGGGATGCGGACGAGGTCGGGAGAGATGCGCACGGTGTCTCCGTCGAGGTCGACCAGGCCCAGGCCGCGCTCGGGATCGGCGTCCCGCAGGAATCCCGCGACCTGTCCGTCCGCTCCGGTGACGACGAGGTCGCGCAGCGCCGCCTGCCAGGCCGGGTCGGGCCACACGCGCGTGACGAGGTCGAGCGGCACCGGCAGCGAACGGACCATCCACCGCTCGGTATCGGCCAGACACCCCCGTTCGTGCCGCTCCAGCCACTCCACGAGCTGCCTGAGGCCCACGACCGCCGGATCGTCCGCGATCTTCGGCGGGACCGACTTCAGCAGCCGTCCCGAGGCGTTGCGGCACACCACCTTCCCGCCGTCGAGGGCGACTTCGTAGTCGCCGGCCGACACCCACCCCATACGTGCCTCCCGCACCCGTGCTGATCAAGTGACGGGAACTGTAGGGCACACCGCTGACAACGCCCGCGGGCCCTGGGGAAGAAGGGCCCGCGGGGCCTCTCACCAGCGGGGAAGCCGCAGTTCGTACTCCGGGCGGACGCGGTGCGTGCAACCGGTGTCGTCGCGGCCGCGCACCCCGGAGTCCAGATACAGCCGGTGCAGCCGGTCGAGGGCGGCGCAGCTCCAGGGCACCGGGAACGATCACGTCGTCGGCCGCGTTCCAGGGGTAGTGCGTGTCGCAGGAGTGGTCCAGTTTGGGGATCGCGACATGGGTCATGGCGGCGGGACCGATACCGAGGTGCGAGTTGGAGTGCATGGACAGCGTGACGCCGAACGCCTCGCAGACGGCGGCCAGTTCGCGGGTGCGGCGCAGACCGCACCAGTAGTGGTGGTCGCTCGGCAGGACCTGTACCGCGTTCCGCTCGATCGCGGGCCGCAGATGCCGGTGCATGAGCCGGGCCTGCTCGACGATCCCCGCCGGATCGAGCGCCTCGCCCCAGTCGTCCCGGACGGCGGGGCGGCCGTCCAGCGTGGCGACTTCGGTGGCGGACCCCGTGCACAGCCTCCGTGAACTTTCACGCATCTAAATGATCGGCCACGTTATGGATCGTCACGCACGACGACGCCCCCACCGCCGTACGGATCGGCGGTGGGGGCGTCGGGGGAGCGGTCGATCGGTGGGTCAGTCGTGCGTCTGCTCGGCGCGCTCGGCGTTCCTCTTCTTGATCCGCGCGGCCTCCTTGCGGACCTCGGCCTGGGTGGCGCGCTCCTTCTCCAGCCACTCCGGGGACTCCTGCTTGAGCGCCTCGATCTGCTCGGTGGTCAGCGCCTCGGTGACCCCGCCACGCGCGAGACCGGCGATGGACACGCCGAGCTTCGCGGCGACCACCGGACGCGGGTGGGGGCCGGTGCGGCGCAGCTCGCTCAGCCACTGAGGCGGGTTCGCCTGCAGCTCGTTCAGCTCGGCGCGCGTGACGACGCCCTCCTGGAACGAGGCGGGGGTGGCGGGGAGGTACACACCCAGCTTCTTCGCCGCGGTCGCGGGCTTCATCGTCTGGGTGCTCTGCTGCGAACTCATGAGGTCAAGGGTATCGGCCGCGTGCCGGGCCGCCGACCACGGCCGATGACGGCAGCGCGGGCCACGGCCGGTAACCTGGCCTGGTGACAGGCTCGGAGGAATCACCGTCGTTCCGGCTCGCGTACGTCCCCGGAGTGACGCCCGCCAAATGGGTGAAGACCTGGAACGAGCGCCTGCCGGACGTTCCGCTCGCCCTCGTCCCGGTCCCGGCCGCCGAGGCGCCCGGGGTGCTGCGCGCGGGCGAGGCCGACGCGGGTCTCGTACGGCTCCCCGTGGACCGTACGTTCTTCAGCGCGATCCCGCTCTACACCGAGACCACGGTGGTCGTGGTCCCCAAGGACCACCTGATCACGGCCGTGGACGAGATCACCCTCGCCGACCTCGCCGACGAGGTGCTCTTCCACCCCCTGGACGACGTCTTCGACTGGGACAGCCCGCCCGGCGAGCCCGCCTTCGAACGCCCCGCGACGACACCGGACGCGATCGAGCTGGTCGCCGCGAACGTCGGCCTCCTGGTCGTCCCGCAGTCCCTCGCCCGCCTCTACCACCGCAAGGACCTCACCTACCGTCCGGTCACCGACGCCCCCCAGTCGAGCGTCGCCCTGTCCTGGCCGGAGGAGGCCACCACCGACCTGGTGGAGGACTTCATCGGCATCGTCCGCGGCCGCACGGTCAACAGCACCCGGGGCCGCGCCAAGCCTCCGGCGGAGCAGCAGCGTAAAAGCTCGGAGGACGCCCGCAGGAAGCAGCAGCCGAAGTCCCCGGGCCGCACGCCGCGCGCCCGTACGACGGGGAGCAAGCCGACGCCGAAACGGGGGAAACCGCGCCGGAGGTCGTAGGCCGGCGGTCTGGTGGCGCAGGCCCCGACGCGCCGATCAGGCCTCCCTCCTACGACCCCTGTCGAGCCGCCTCTCCCGCTCTCCGCTCGCCCTCCGGATGCGCGCGCCGTTCCCGCAGGTCGGCGTAGGCCAGGAGGAGGGCCAGGAGGATGATGGCAACGGAGGTGAGCAGGCCGAGTCGGAGTGCGGTGGCGGCGCTGCCCTGGTCGGCCAGGTGGGCGAAGTACACCGAGCCCACGACGGCGATGCCGGCCGCCGAGCCGATGCGCTGGCCTGTTTGCAGTACCCCGCCCGCCGCTCCGCCCCGCCCCACCGGGACGCGGGACAGGGTGAGCGTGGTGTTCGGGGCGATGGTCAGGCCCGAGCCGATGCCCGCGACGAGCAGGGGAAGCGCGACTCCCCAGGCCACGGCCCGTCCCGGCACGAACTGCACGGCCGTGACGACGCCGAGCATGCCCACCGCCACCGTGCTCAGCCCGGCCATGACCAGCCGGCGCCCGAACCGCAGCACCAGCCGGCCCCCGGCGGCGGCGCCGACCGCCGCGCCCAGTGCGAACGGCATGGAGGACAGGCCGGCCGCCAACGGGCCGTAGCCCATGCTGTTCTGCAGGAACAGCGTGTACACGAAGAACAGCGTCGTGAAGCCGGCGAAGTACACCAGGCTCAGCAGCGCGCCGAGCGAGAAGGAGCGCAGCCTGAACAGCCCCAGGTCGATCAGCGGGGTCCGGCCGCGCCGCTCCTGGTGCCGCTCCCACGCCCAGAACGTGGCCAGCAGACCGACGCCCACGGGAAGCAGGGCCCACTTCAGCCGCCCGTGCCACTGCTGGTTCTGCACCAGCGGCAGCATGAGGGCCAGCACACCCGAACCGAGCAGCAGTACGCCGGTCAGGTCGAAGCACTCGCGTTTGCCGGGCGAGCCGGGGGAGCGGGGCAGCAGCCGGAGCGCCGCGCAGAAGACGGCCACCCCGATGGGCAGGTTGACGTAGAAGACCGAACGCCAGCCGTCGGGGCCGCCGGCCGCCTGGATCAGCAGGCCGCCCGCGAGCGGGCCGACCGCCGTGGAGATCCCGATGGTGCTGCCCATCATGCCGAACGCGCGAGCCCGCTCCGGGCCCTGGAACATCTGCTGGATCAGCGCCGAGGTCTGTGGCGCGATCAGGCCCGCCGACGCCCCCTGGACCAGCCGGAACAGCACCAGCCAGGCGGCCCCGGACGACAGCCCGCAGGCCGCCGAGGCCAGCGTGAACAGGGCGAGCCCGGTCAGGAAGGTCTGGCGTCGCCCGCGCATGTCCCCGAGCCGCCCTGCCGGGACGAGGGAGAGGCCGAAGGTGAGCGCGTAGCCGGACATCACCCAGGACAGGTCCGCCTCGTCGGCGTGCAGCCCGCGCTCCACCGAGGGCAGGGCCACGTTCACGATCGACGTGTCCAGCAGCGTCATGAAGGCCGCGGTCAGACAGACGGCGAGCGCCTTCCACCGCCGGTCGTCGGCGACCGGTCCGGCCTGGTCTGTGGTCATGTGATCACGCTAAGGAGCCACCGGCCCGCCCGCACGACGAACATGCCGGGTGCACCACTGCTGACCGGAGCCGAACGGCCGTTTCCGCGGCGCCCGTCGTACGGCGCGTCAGCAGTCCGTGAACTGATCCGTACGACTGACCCGTACGAGGGTTCAGCGGGCGCGGTCGGCGGTCTCCCGGAGCCAGGCGTACACCGACTGCGCCGTGAACTCCCGCTGGCCGCCCCGCAGCAGCAGGTCCGCCGTGGCGAACCCGGGGGCGTCGGCCTGGGCCGCCACGTACGGGATCGCGATGCAGCGCATTCCGGCCGCGTGGGCGGCGGCCGCGCCCGGGGCCGCGTCCTCCAGGACCACACAGTCGGCGGGGTCCGCGTCGAGGCGCCGGGCCGCCTCCAGGAGGATGTCGGGGGCGGGCTTGCCGTGCCGTACCTCCTCGGCGGACACCGCCGTGCGCAGGAACGTGCCCAGGCCCGTCCCCTCGAGGATCGCCTCGATCGCCTCCGGGGAGGAGCCCGAGGCCACCGCCGTCGGCACCCGCTCGGCGGCCAGCAGCTCCACGAACGTGCGCATCTCCGGGAACACCGGTGTGCGGGTGCGGGCCGGCGCCAGATAGCGCGGGTTCATGCCGGCGAGCAGTTCCCGTGCCGTGGCGCTCAGACCGTAGCGTTCGCGCCAGCGGGCCGCCGTCTCCAGGGTGCTGATACCGACGTAGCTCTCGTGGTCCGCCCAGGTGTAGCCCCGGACGCCGTACCCGGCCGGGGTCTGCCGGCTCGCCTCGTAGTAGTTCGGCTCGCTGTCCACCAGCGTTCCGTCGAGATCGAGGACGACCGAGAGGGCACCGGGATCGCTCATGCGGTCCAGCATGCCAAGCGTCAGCCGCGGGCCGCCCGGCCCACCGACTCCACCAGGGGCAGCAGCCGGTACGGGACGCGCTCGCGCAGCGCCACCTCGGTACGGGTGCGCACCACGCCCGGCAGGCTGATCAGCTTCTGGATGACGTCCTCCAGATGGGCGTTGTCCCGGCCCACCACCCGCGCGAGCAGATCCCCGCCGCCCGTGATGGAGAACGCCTCCACGATCTCCGGTACGGCGGCCAGCGCGTCCCCCACGTCGTCCAGATGGCCCTGGGTGACCTCGATGTGCACGAACGCCAGCACCGGATGGCCCAGGGCGGCGGGGGAGAGGGACGGGCCCGTGCCGGTGATCACGCCGTCCCGTTCCATGCGGTCCATCCGGGCCTGGAGCGTGCCGCGGGCGACGCCCAGGATGCGGGCGTACTCGCGCACGCTGGTGCGCGGCTGCTCCAGGAGCAGCCGCAGGATACGGGTGTCGAGGTCGTCCACGGCCATGATGGACGACTGTACCAATGGCTCAGCCATGCCGCGTCGGCACAGGCTGCACGACCTGGGCCGTTGGCTTTTCAGCCGCCGTCCAGGAGCGCGTGATGCTGTGCCAATGGCTCAGCGATCCGGGCATCACTTGAGCCAGTGACCCGGGTGATGCTCTCATGGACACGTCGATGGCGCTGCGGACCCCCGCGGCGCCTTTTCTGTGCCGGTGTGCGATGGGGAGGGCAGCAGTGCTGAAGAGGATGTTCGTGGCTCCGGACCCGGGGCGTGCGCGGTTGCGCTTCGCCGCGCGGGCCGTCCTCGGCATCGGGCTCGCGGTCGTCGTCTGCTTCCTCGCCGGACACTCCGTCGTCGGCGCGGTCACCGGCGGCCTCGCCGCGCTGCTCGCCCTGTTCACCGTGGCCGACGCGACCGTGCGCGGACAGGCCCTCACCACCGCGCTGCTGCCCGCCGTGGGCGTACCGGTGCTCGCGGCCGCGGCCGAACTGCACGCCTTCCCCGTCGCGCGCGACCTCGCCTTCCTGGCCGTCGTCGGCGCCGGGGTGTACGCGCGCCGCTGGGGTCCGCGCGGCCACAGCCTCGGCGTGTTCGCCTTCATGACCTTCTTCGTGGCCCAGTTCCTGCACGCCACCCCGGAGAAGCTGCCCGAGCTGTACGCCGCCGTCCTGCTGTCCGTGCTCAGCGCGGCCGTGGTGCGCTTCGGCCTGTGGTGCTACGAGCGCCGGCTGCCCCCGGCCGCCGCACCGTCCCCTGCTGTCGGCTCCGGACTGGCCCGGGTGACCACGCGGCAGGCGGTCCAGGCGGCCGCGGGTGCGGGCTTCGCGCTGGTCGTGGGCCAGCTGGTGTCCGGACAGCGCTGGTACTGGGCCGTCGGCGCCACCTGGTGGATCTTCGTCAACACCGCCTCGCGCGGCGAGACGCTGGTCCGCGGCTTCCGCCGGGTGCTCGGCACGCTGATCGGCATCTGCCTGGGCTTCCTCGTCGCCGTCCCCGTGCACGGCGCGCCCGTCCCGACGGCCGCCCTCGTCACGGTCGCCGTCTTCGGCATCTTCTACACGGCCGCCGTCTCCTACACCTGGATGATGCTCTGGGTGACCGTGCTCGCCGAGTCCCTCTACGGCCTTCTCGGCGTCCTCAGCCCCGGTCTGCTCGGCCTGCGCCTGGTGGAGACCGGTGTCGGCGCGCTCGGCGCCGCGCTCGCCGTGCTGTTCGTCCTGCCGGTCACCACCCACGCCATCACGGACGCCTGGATCCGGCGCGCCCTGCGCTGCGTCCACGCCTGCACCGCCGAGGCCGCCGAGCGGCTCGCGGGCTCCGCCACGGCCGACCCGGCGCCCCGCGTGGCCGAACTGGAGCAGCTGCTCGGCCGGGTCCGGCTCGCCGTGGCCCCGCTGGTGCACCCGCTGAACCCGATGCCGGCCCGCAAGCGGCGCGCCCGCCGGGTCCTCGCGCTCCTCGACGACTGCGCCCGCGAGGTGCGCGGCCTGGTCGCGGTCGCGGCCGACCCCGAAGCCTCGCACGACGCCCGGCTGGCCACGGCCTGCTGGCGCGTGGAGGCCGCCGTCGAGGCACTCACCCAGGGCCGCCGGGTCACCTTCGTGGCCGAGGCGCCCGCCGAGCCCGCCCTGGCCCATCTGCACGGCCTGGAGCGCGCCCTCGCCGACCTCGCCGAACCCCTGCGAGCACCGTCGGGATCGCGGCTGGTGGGCGCCTGAGCCAGCACCGGGACGAAGACGACAAGGCGAAGAAAGGCACCCCGCGCCCCTGGTCTAGACCGTCGTGATCGACTGCTAGCGTCGGCCCCGGACCGGTACGACCGAGAGGGGAAAGCGGTGGCACAGGACGGCAGGTCCGGCGGGCGCCGGGCGTTCATCGGCTCGTTCACGGCGGCGGGCGGCCCCGGACTGGTGACCGCGCGGCTCGCGCCGGACGGCGGTGCCCTCGTCCTCGGCGCCGCCGTGAACGACGTACCCGACCCGTCCTATCTGGCCCTGTCGCCCGACGGGGCCACGCTGTACGCGGTCAGTGAGACGGCCGACGGCGCCGTCGCCGCCTTCCGGGTCGGCGGCGACCGGCCCGAACTCGCCGGACCGCCCGTCCTGGTGGACGGCAGCGGTCCCACCCACCTCGGCCTGTACGGCGGACACGTGCTGACCGCCAACTACGGCTGCGGCAGCGTCACCGCCGTCCCCGTGCGCCCGGACGGCAGCCTCGCCGCCAAGCCCTCCGGACAGCTCCAGCACACCGGTTGTGGCCCGCACGACCGGCGCCAGCGCGGCCCGCACGCCCACCAGGTGCAGTCCGACCCGAGCGGCCGGTGGGCGGTCAGCGTCGACCTCGGCACGGACTCGGTCCGGGTGTGCGCCCTCAGGGACGGCGCCCCCGTCCTGCACCGCGAGTTCGCCCTGCGCCCCGGTTCCGGCCCGCGCCATCTGGCCTTCCACCCCGACGGCCGGCACGCCTACGTCGTCAACGAACTCACTCCGACGGTGACCGTATGCCGCTGGGACGCCGCCGGCGGTTCCCTGAGGCCGCTGAGCGAGGTCCCCGTGCTGCCGGGCGCCCCGGCCGGCGACGCCTATCCGTCGGGGATCGTGGTCTCGCCCGACGGCCGCTTCGTGTGGACCGCCACCCGCGGCGAGGACGTGCTGTCGGTCCTCGCCGTCGAGGGCGACGGACTGCGGCTCGTCGGCGCGGTGACCTGCGGCGGGAACTGGCCGCGCGCGCTCGCCGAGCGCAACGGCTTCCTGTACGTGGCCAACGAGCGCTCCGGCGACGTGACCTGGTTCGCCGTGGACGAGGCGACGGGACTGCCCCGCTACGACGGCTCGGTGCCGGTCCCCGCGGCCTCGTGCGTCGTCTTCGGCTGAACGGCCCGAAGAGAACGAAGGGCCCGCTCCGGGGTGCGGAGCGGGCCCTGGGTCGTACAGAGGTGCGGAGGCCGGGTGACGCCGGCGCGGGTCAGGGGACCGGCGTGCCCTGCGGCTGCTGCGGGGCGATGCCGAGCGCCGTCGTGTACTTGGCGAGGGCGAGCTTGCCGATCGCCGGGTACGCGCCGAGCGCCTCGGCCGTGGCGCAGCCCACCTCCTCGGCGGCCGCCGCCAGCAGCCCCGGGTCGATCTCCGGGCCGATCAGATACGGCGCCAGGGCCAGCTGCTGCGAGCCGGAGGAGCGCAGCTGCTCGGCGACGGAGGAGATCGAGCCCTCCTGGTCCAGGGCCGCCGCCATCACCGGCACGGCCAGGCGCGCGGCGAGCAGCATGCCGGTGATCCCGGCCGCCTGCACCGCCTCGTCGCCGCCCACGGACGCCAGGATGATGCCGTCCGCGGCGGTGGCCACGGTGAACAGCCGGGCGCGGTCGGCGCGGGCCAGGCCCGCCTCGGACAGCCGTACGTGCAGTGCCTCGGCGAGCAGCGGGTGCGGGCCGAGGACATCGGTCAGTTCGGCGGCGACCCGGCTGTCCATCACGGACTGGCGGATCTGGCGCAGCAGGGAGCTGTCCGGACCGGCCAGCAGCGGCACGACGACGGCGACCGGGCCGTCGGGCTCCTTGATCCCCTCGACACCGGCGGCCACGGCCTGCTCGTACCGGGCCGTGCGCTCCTCGGCGGCGTGCGCCAGCACGGACCGCAGCGTGGGGAACTCGGCGTCGTCCCCGTCCAGGTACCCGATCCGGGCGTCCAGGCCGGGCAGCTCGGAGCGGGCGATGCTCACGACCTCCTCGGCGAGGCCGCGCGTGGCGGTGCTGGGCGCGCCGGGCACCGCGAGGACGAGCGCGGGCGCGCCCTCGGGAGCCACCAGCGGTTCCGGCCGGCGGTGCCGTCCGGGCTGGCGGGGTCGCGGCATTCGTACTGGCAGGCCGGACGCGGGTCCAGTGGGGGAGCTCATGGCGCCGCATGTTACTGGCTTTGTGCGCTGCTCCGTTCGGGGAGGGGGCGGGTGAGCGGTATCCGTCCGGATTTGTCTGACTGAGTTACGTACGGCAGGGCATGCGTTCGGGGCACATGCCGGGCACATGGCTCACAAAAGGCGCAATCCCCTTATGTGATGACCACGCAGAGCATGCGTGGCTCACCCGGGAGGGTGAGCCGACCCGTCGCCAGCTCGGTCGCGATGCGCACGCTGCCGTGCAGCGGATCCCCCTCGGCCGGTACCTGCCGGGCGTGCGGCAGCCGCCGTGCCAACTCCTCGCGCAGCGGTACGAGGAGCGGGTCGCCCATCTTGAGGAGGCCGCCGGTGAGCGCCACTTCGGGCTCCCCGTCCGCCGGGCACACGGCCGCGGCGGAGTCGGCCATGTGCCGGGCCGCCGCACGCAGGATGCCCGCGGCCACCGGGTCGTGCGCGGCGCACGCCGCGACATGCGGCGCGAAGGAGGCCAGTACGGCGGGCCGGTCGGTGCGCGGGTAGAGCCGGCCCGGCAGTTCGCGCACCGGTCCGAACTGCTCCTGCGCTGAGGCCAGCAGCGGCGCTGAGCCGCCGTCCCGGCCGTCGTGGGCGCGCAGTGCCGCCTCCAGGCCGGCCCGTCCGATCCAGGCGCCGCTGCCGCAGTCGCCGAGCAGATGGCCCCAGCCGTCGGCCCGCCGCCACCGCGTGAGGTCGGTGCCGACCGCGATCAGCCCCGTGCCCGCCGCGAGCACCGCGCCCGGACGCGGCCCCAGGGCGCCGACGTAGGCGGTGACGGCGTCGGCGGCGAGTGCCACCCGCCGCACGCCCAGCTCCCGGGCCAGGGCGCCCGGCAGTTCATCGCGCAGGCCGTCGCCCAGCGAGGCGAATCCGGCGGCCCCGACGACGGCTGTGTCCAGCCCGGCCACCCCGGCCTCCGTGGCCGCAGCACGGGCCAGCGGGACGAGTTCCGCCAGGAGATGCGCCGGATCGATGCCCCGGGCACCCGTGCGGACGGGCTCCCGGGACTCCCGGCCCGCCGCGGGCGCCCGCCCCGGGACACCGACGGCGATCCGGAGGCCCGAACCTCCGGAGTCGACGGCCAGATACCCGGCACCGGTCACGGCAGACGCCAGCCCACCGGCTGTCCGCCCTGCTGGGGCAGCAGGGCGATGGCCCGGCTGAACGGGCGCGAGCCGAAGAAGCCGTAGTCGGCCGACCTGGGCGACGGGTGCGCGGACTCCTCGGCCGGGAGGGGGCCGAGCAGCGGACGCAGATTGTCGGCCTCCCGGCCCCACAGGAAGGAGACCAGCGGCTTGCCGCGCGCCGCCACGGTCATGTTGATCAGGCTCGGCGGCAGCGGGCGTACCTCGGGCGCGACCGGGAACGACAGGCCCACCGCGTGTGCGGGAGTTTTGAGATCTGGGTGCCGGCGATGGAGGGCTGGCAGGGTGCGATGACCATGGCGGAGTGGCTTGATCACTGGTTGCAACGGGCTCCCCTCCTTCCCGGTGACCGGCTGTGCGATCTGCTGGATCGGCTCGATGACCTTGATGAGGAGGAAGACTAGCGTCGAGGGCAGTGTCCGTGCGTGGGGGCGTCCGGGTTTGTGCGGGACCCCGGTGTGTGCCAGTAGGGTGACGCGCTGTGGCACCACGACCTTTGCATGAACTTGTTGAAGCGGGCTGGGCTAAGGCTCTTGAACCTGCGGCCGAACGTATCGCTGCGATGGGGGACTTCCTCCGGGCGGAGATAGCGGCGGGCCGGACCTACCTTCCGTCCGGTGCGAATGTCCTGCGGGCTTTCCAGCAGCCCTTCGATGACGTGCGCGTCCTGATCGTGGGCCAGGATCCCTATCCCACGCCGGGGATGGCGATCGGGTTGAGTTTCGCGGTGGCGCCCGAGGTGCGTTCGTTGCCGGGGAGTTTGGAGAACATCTTCCGGGAGATGCATGCGGACTTGGGGCTGTCCCGGCCGTCCAACGGTGATCTGACGCCGTGGACCGAGCAGGGGGTGCTGTTGCTCAACAGGGCGTTGACGACGGCGCCCCGCAAGCCGGGTGCGCACCGCGGGCAGGGCTGGGAGGAGGTCACCGAGCAGGCGATCCGGGCGCTGGCCGCGCGGGGCAAGCCGTTGGTGTCCATCCTGTGGGGGCGTGACGCGCGTAATCTGCGTCCACTGCTGGGGGATCTTCCGGCGATCGAGTCTGCTCATCCCTCGCCGATGTCGGCGGACCGCGGGTTCTTCGGCTCGCGTCCGTTCAGCCGGGCCAATGACTTGCTGGTGCGGCAAGGGGGGGCAGCCGGTGGACTGGCGCCTGCCGTGAGTCGTGGGGCGTGTGATGGCTCGGATGCCGGCGCCCTGTCGCCCGAGGTGCAGGGCTTTCGTCGGGTGGGGCGTGACGCTGGTTGAGCGAGAGCCTTCGCCCGCCGTGCCTCAGAAGGGCCGACGACCCGGACCGGGGCGCCCACTGCCTGAAGGACCAACGGCAGGGCTCGCCCGACCTCGTGGTCGAGCGGGTTCGCTGGCACGCCGGACCGACGAGCAGGGGCCTGATCGCGTTCGTTTCCGCGGCCTCGGCCGAACTCGCGGTCACCGGCCCGGTGCGGCACGAGGAGGGTCCGAAGGTGGTCGAGCCAGGCGGGCCTGCAAACGGGGCACGGACCCGCCGTTCCGAGGCAGTCTGCGCGCGGAGATCTGGAACGCCTGGCACACCGCCACCCGACCTCGCCACGGAAGGCGTGAGCGGCGGGGTGCGGTTTTGGGCTACCGGGCGTGGAGCATGTTGGGGGGTCTCGGTATCAGGGGCCGCAGAGGGCCCCGGACCCGTGTCCGACATCTGATTTCCGCGTGCCCCGGAGTCGGATACGGGTCCTGACCGACGATCAGGACCCGTACGTCGTCGAAGGGTTGTCGGAAGGCCGTAGGACGTTGGGTCCGGCCGGAAGACAGGTGCGTCCCGCGGCGATCTCCGCGCGCAGGAAGTCGCCCATCTGGGAGGTCCGCCCGGCGACGGGTTCCAGGGCCTTCGCCCAGCCCGGTTCGACGATTTCATGCAAGGGTCGTGGTGCCACGGGCGTCACGCTACTGCCGTACGCAGCAGGGTGATCAACCGATGGCCCGAGCACGACGCCCGGGCCTCCGACGGACGGCACGCGCGGCTCAGCCGATCACCGCCGCCCGCCCGCACAGCACGTCCGGCAGATGCGCGGCCAACTGCTGCCAGCTGTCGCCGTCGTCGGCCGACGCGAACACCTCGCCGTTGCGATTGCCGAAGTACACGCCCGCCGGATCGGCGTCGTCCGTCCACAAAGCGTCCCTCAGCACCGTGCCGTAGTGGTCCTCCGTCGGCAGCCCCTCGGCCAGCGGCTCCCAGGTGCGGCCCGCGTCCTCGGTGCGGAAGACCCGGCAGCGGTGCTCGGCGGGCACCCGGTCCGCGTCGGCGTTGATCGGGAAGACGTACGCCGTGTCGCCCCGGCGCGGGTGAGTGGCCACCGCGAAGCCGAACGTGGACGGCAGATCCGCGCCGATGTCGGTCCAGTGCGCGCCCGCGTCGTCGCTTCTGTACACCCCCCAGTGGTTCTGCAGATACAGCCGGTCCGGGTCGGCCGCGTCCTTGGCGATCTTGTGCACGCACTGGCCGAACTCCGGGTTCGGATCCGGCAGGAACACCGCGGACACGCCGGAGTTGGACGGCGCCCAGCTCGCGCCGCCGTCGGTGGTGCGGAACACCCCGGCCGTCGAGACGGCGACGGTCACCGCCTTCGGGTCACGCGCGTCGGTGACCACGGTGTGCAGGCCCTCACCGCCGCCGCCCGGCACCCACTGCGCGCGCGTCGGATGCTCCCACAGCGGCCGGACCAGCTCGAAGCTCTCGCCGCGGTCCTCCGAGCGGTACAACGCGGCCGGTTCCGTGCCCGCGTAGACCACGTCGGGCTCGGCCGCGGCCGGATGGAGCTGCCAGACGCGCTCCAGCGAAGCGCCGGTGTCCTGAGGGAACTTGACGGCGGGCCGCGCCGGTTCGGTCCAGCTGCGGCCGAGGTCGTCGGAGTGGAACACCGACGGGCCCCAGTGCGCGCTGTCGCCGCCCGCCAACAGCCGGGGCCGGCCCTCCCGGGTGTCGATGGCGACCGAGTAGATCGCCTGCGCGTTGAAATACGGGCTGTCGTCGAACTCCCAGGCACCGCCGCCTTTGCGCCGCCCGATGAACAGGCCCTTACGGGTGCCCACCGCCAGCAGAACCTCGGTCATGCCGATCACCTCCGGGACGTCGTTGTCCAGGTAGTAGTCAGATATCGGCCAGTCTGCACCCCACCACTGACACTCTCCCCCCAGCCGGTGTTTTCCCAGGTCACAGCGGTGTCGTCGGCATGTGGCGAAGATCGGCCGGATGCGTTCGGGCATGTGCCTGCGCGAACGGGGTGTCTCGTGCGACCGTCGAGAGGACGGCTCGTCGTGAGCAGCGGAGCGGTCTCCCGCGTATGGGAGGGCGGTCCGGCCGGTCGGTGCGCGCTCGTGAGGAGGATGCCTTTGAAGGCGTTCCGTGGTCCGAAGGTGTGGCTGTGGCGCTGGCGGCGCAACCCGCTCAGACGCCGGGCCGACGTGATCGAGGCCTGGGTGGTGCTCGGCGCCTGGCTGCTGACCGCCCTCGCCGGGGTGTTCGCCGGTCTCGCGGCGGCCGGGTCCGTGGAGGACGGACTCGCCCGGGAACGCGCCGACCGGCACCCCGTCGTCGCCCGGGTCGTCGAACCGGTCCGGGCGGCGCCCCCCGGGCACAGCAACACCGTGGTGGGGGAGCCGGTGTGGGCCACGGTGCGCTGGACGGCCGCCGACGGCGCCGTCCACACCGGTCAGGTCCGGGTGGAACCCGGCAGTGCGGCCGGCACGCCGGTCACCGTCTGGACCGATGCCCAGGGCCGTGTCGCCGACCGCCCCACCGCAGCGTCCGAGGCGGTCCTGCGGGGCAGCCTCATCGGCACACTGGTGGGCCTGAGCGCCGCGGCCGTCCCCTTCGCCGGTGGCCTGGCCCTGCGCGGCCGCCTGGAACGACGCCGGATGGAGGCCTGGGACACGGAATGGGCGCGGCTCGGACCCCAGTGGGGCGGCTGGTCCGACCACCGGCAAGAGCCCCAGGGCGGGGCCTGATGGTCTTCCCGCCGTCAACGGATCTGCCGCCCCACCAGCACCTCCCGGCAAGCGCTCAGCAGTGCCTCGTCCCTCGGGATGCCACGGCGGCAGGGCGTGCCCGCGCGGGCCAGGTGACGGCGCGGGGCGGCCAGTTCGGCCGCCACCAGGTCCCGTAGCGGGGAGGCGGCCGGGCCCATCGTGCTGAGGCAGCGGGCGATGGAGCCGCGGACGTGCGGGTCCGCCGTCCAGGCCGCCCGGAAGGCCGGCAGGACCGGTTCCGGATCTGCGGCGATGTGCCACAGCGCGCACGCGGCCGCCGTCCGCTGACCTGTCCGCCCCGACCCGGCGGCCCGGCGCAGCGCGGGCAGGGCGGGGCGCGCGGCGTGACCCAGCTTGCCCAGCCGCCGGGCGGCCGCGCACCGGCTCGCCGGGTCGCCCTGTGTCAACTCCCGCAACAGGACCGGGAGTACGGCGGAGGCGTCCCCGTCCGCCGACCAGAGGGCCCCGGCCGCGGCGGCCGCGTGCCGGGTGGTCAGGAGCGCCCGGAGCAGCGGTGCCGCCCGTCTCCCGGCGCCCAGCGCCTCCAGCGTGCCGATGGCCTGGCCCACGACCGCGTCCCGAGCCCCCAGGCCGTCGGGGGCGCCCGACAGCAGCCGCAGCACCTCCGGGACCGCGTCCTCGTCTCCGACGGCTCTGACCGCCGCCAGCAGCGGGGCGGCGAGCAGGGCGGCGGACGGCGAGGTCAGCGGGATCCGGCCGAGCCGGTGCCGTACCGCGGGCGCGAGCGGGGCCGCGGCGGCGCCCAGGTGGGCCAGCTCGAACCCCAGGTCCGCGGGTGCGGCCGGGCCGGCCAGGAGCTGGGCCAGGGCCGGGACCGCGCGGGGATCACCACACCTGGCCAGTGCTCTGAGCGGGCCGCCGAGCACGGGGGAGCCGCGCTCCCAGCGATGCGTCCACAGATCGGGCCGGGCGCACACCAGCGTGTGCAGGTCGCCCGCGGCAGGCGCGGCCAGCACGAACAGCTCCGCCAGTACCGCGACTGCCGCGTCCCGCAACCGGTCCTGGTCAGCGCCCAGTTGGCTGCCGAGCAGGCCGACGGTGGCCGTGTGATCGCCGCGCCAGCCGCGCAGCAGTGCCGCCGCCATCCACACGGCGTTGCACCGGTCCACCGGGTCCGGGCCGGTCAACTGGCCGGTGAGCAGGGCGGTCCGGTCGGCCACGCGGTCGCCGAGCGCGGTGTGCAGGGTGCGCAGCAGATGGGCGCCCTCCTCGTCGGAGGGGCGCAGCCGCCGTATCCGGCCCACGAGGGTGTCGGCGCCCGCCGGCTCGGCGGCACCGGCGCGCCGCGCGGACCGCTCCCGCAGCAGCCCGACCGCCGTCGGTACCAGACCGGCCGGAAGCCGGGCGGGCGCGGCGAGCGCGAGCTGGCCGAGGGCGGCGAGCCGCGGCCCGGCGTCGTGGGGCGGCTCGCTCAGCTCGACCAGGAGGTCCACCGCGGCGTCGGCGTGCGCCGGGTACCGGCGGGCGAACAGGCCGAGCGCCTCGGTCAGGGCGAGCAGGACACAGCCGTCCCGCTCGGCCCGCAGTCGCAGGTGCAGCAACTCCAGGGCGCGCGCGGGCTCGGCCGGGAAGCGCACGAGAGCCCCGGCCGCCGCGCCGCGCACCGCCGGGTCCGCATCCTCGGCCAGCGGGACGAACACCTCGGCACCCGCGCGCACCGCCTCCCACGCGCGCGTGTCCCCGTCCGTGCCCTCCATGCCGATGCCGACCAGCAGTTCCACGATGCCCGCCCGGTCCGGCACCTCCGGGCGGGCCGCGAGCGCGAGCAGGAACGGAACGCAGGCCGGCGTCGCGTCGTACACCCTGTCCTCGTGGCGCAGCGCGCCGTACATCCCGTCGAGCGCGCCCGCCCGCTCGGCGCTGTCCGCGGACGCCAGCGCCCGCAGCCATCCGGGCACGTCCCGCGCGCTGCCGTGGGCGTGCCGCAGCGAGGCCCAGTCGACCTCGTCGATCCCCGTGAACACGTAGTCCTCCCCAGACGAGTGCCACCTGATCGCGAGTGTGCACCACGGCACTGACAACGGTACGGAACCGCGCGCTGACTGTGTGCGATCCGTCGGCTGTCACCGGCCACGCGCACGTGCAGGCCGCATTCGCTCGGGGAGGGGGAGTTCAGGCCAGGCGGGCGTCAGTTCAGGCCGGCAGGGCGCGCTCCAGGATCGCGTCGAGGTCGGTCCCGGCGGGGAGCGTGCCGAACGCGTGCCCCCAGTCGCCGCCCAGCCGGCTCGCGCAGAACGCGTCCGCCACCGGGTGCGGGGCGTGCCGGACCAGCAGCGAGGCCTGGAGGGCGAGCGCCATCCGCTCGACCAGCCGGCGGGCGCCCACCTGGCCGGTTTCGGCCAACTCGTCCTTCAGTGCGGCCACCGTGGCGTCCAGGCGGGCGTCCGCCCCGCGCGCGAGGGCGAGTTCGGCGAACAGTGCCTCGGCGGTGTCCGGTTCGCGGCCCAGGGCGCGCAGCACGTCGAGCGCGTTGACGTTGCCCGAACCCTCCCAGATCGACAGCAGCGGGGCCTCCCGGTAGTGCCGGGGCATGCCGGAGTCCTCGACATAGCCGTTGCCGCCCAGGCACTCCAGGGCCTCCGCGGTGAAGGCCGGACCGCGCTTGGTGACCCAGTACTTGCCCACCGCGGTGGCGATCCGCCGGAAGGGCCGCTCGGCGGCGTCCCCGCGCACCGCGCGGTCGGCCGCGCCGGCCAGCCGCAGCGTGAGCGTCGTCGCCGCCTCCGACTCCAGTGCCAGATCGGCCAGGACGTTGCGCATCAGCGGCTGCTCGACGAGCCGGGCGCCGAACGCGCTGCGGTGCCGGGCGTGATGCCCCGCCTCGACCAGCGTCTTGCGCATCAGGGTCGCCGTGGACATCACGCAGTCCAGCCGGGTGCAGTTGACCATCTCGATGATGGTCTTCACACCACGCCCCTCCGGCCCCACCAGCCAGGCCACCGTGTGGTCGAACTCCGGCTCGGAGGAGGCGTTGGACCGGTTGCCCAGCTTGTCCTTCAGGCGCTGGATACGGAAGGTGTTGCGGCTCCCGTCCGGCAGCACGCGCGGCACCAGGAAACAGGACAGACCCCCCGGCGCCTGCGCCAGCACCAGGAAGACGTCGCACATCGGCGCCGACGTGAACCACTTGTGGCCCCGCAGCGTGTACACGCCCGGCTCACCGGTGGGCGTGGCCGTGGTGGTGTTCGTCCGCACGTCCGAGCCGCCCTGCTTCTCGGTCATGCCCATCCCCGCGAGCAGCCCCGGCTTCTCCGTCGGCACGCGCAGTTCCGGGTCGTACTCCCGGCTGGTGAGCAGCGGTTCGTACACCTTGGCCAGGTCCGGCTGGGCGCGCAGCGCGGGGACGGCGGCGTACGTCATCGACGTCGGACAGCCGTGCCCGGCCTCGGTGTGCCCCCACACCAGTCCGCCCGCGGTACGCGCCACATGGGCGCCGGGCCGCTCGTCCGCCCACGGGGCGCCGGCCAGGCCCTCGGCGACCGCCGTGCGCATCAGGTGATGCCAGCTGGGATGGAAGTCGACCTCGTCGACCCGGTTGCCGTAGCGGTCGTGGGTGCGCAGCTCCGGCTCGTACCGGTTGGCCAGCTCGCCCCACTCCTGCGCCTCCGCGCTCCCGGCGCGCGCCCCCAGCCGCCGGATGTCCTCCTCGGCCCAGCCCGCGCCCTCCCGGCGCAGCCCCTCCAGCAGGGCCCGGTCGTCGGAGGCGTCGTAAGGGGCCAGGGGCGGGGCCTGGTTGGTGACGTCATGCGTGGCGTACCGCGGCTGGGACGCCGACTGTGACTGCGACTGCGGCTGTACGGGAATCGAGACCATACAGCCATGTTGCGCTCTTTCTGCGGTTGTAGCAATAACGCAACAACGAAAGCGCACGTACAGTTCGTGCCCATGCGCATGAACGTCTCGTCCGAGCCCGAGCCCGAGCCGGTGCCGGAGCGGGCGGACCCGGAGCTGCGGCCGCTGTCCGCGCGGTCGGTCGTGCTGAGCCTCCTCCTCGGCGCGCACCCGCCTCAGCTGCCGGTGAAGGACCTGGTCCGGCTGGTGGAGCCGTTCGGCGTGGGCGGCTCCACGCTGCGGGCCGCGCTCAGCCGGATGGTGGCCGCCGGGGACCTGCGGCGCACGGACGCCGTCTACCGGCTCAGCGACCGGCTGCTGGCCCGTCAGCGACGCCAGGACGAGGCCCTGCGTCCCGGCACGCGCGCGTGGGACGGCGACTGGGAGATGGTGGTGATCACGGCGACGGGCCGCGGCCCCGCCGAACGCGCCGAGCTGCGCGCCCGGTTGACCGCCCTGCGCCTCGCCGAACTCCGCGAGGGGGTATGGCTGCGCCCGGCCAACCTCGACCGCCCCCTGCCCCCCGACCTGCGCCATGTCGCCCTGACCGGCACGGTCCGCCCCGACGAGCCCGCGCGCGACCTCGCCGCCCGGCTCTGGCCGCTGGACGCCTGGGCGGCCACCGCGCGGGCACTGCTCACGCACACGGCGGCCGACCGGGCCCCCGCGGACCGCTTCACCGCGTACACCGCCGCCGTCCGTCATCTGCTCACCGACCCGGTCCTGCCGCCCGAACTGCTCCCCGCGCACTGGCCGGCAGAGCCCCTGCGCACGGCCTACGCCGCCTACCAGCGGGAGTTGACCGCATCGGTGGGCGGCAGGGGGCGCGCCGCATGACGGCGGAGGCCCTCGATGCGTTCCTGCGGGACCGGTTCGCGGAGGAGGAGCGGGTGGCCCGGGACGCGATCGCCGGCGCGCCCGGCGCGGTCTGGGGCGTCATGGCCGACGAGATCGAGCAGGTGCTGACCTCCCAGGAGGGCAGGACCACGCACACGCCGATGGTGCAGTTCGGCGCCGAGGACCCGGTGAAGCTGCTCACCCATGTGGCCCGGCACGATCCGGACCGGGTGCTGCGCGAACTCGAGGCGAAGCGGGCACTGCTGGAGGAACACGGGACGCGGGACGACGGCAGCTGCCGCACCTGTCGCGGGGGAGAGCGGCCCCGTTCCCCCTGCACCACGCTCCGCCTGCTCGCCGTACCGTTCGCCGGCCGTCCCGGATACGACGACTCCTGGCGCCCTTAGAACTGCCGGCACCCAACCCCTGCGCTCGGGAGCCGTTCCGTTCGGGCAGGTCACGACGGAGCAGGGCGGCCGTCGGCCACGTCGCCGGTCTCGGGACCGAGGAGCCCGGCCGTGGTCTCCTGCGGCCCGCCGCCTGCGCGGCCGGTGCCGAAGCCCAGGCGGATCTGCTCCTCCGCCACGATCCGGCGGGCCATCTCCGTGTCCGACACGTCGACGGCCTCCGGGGTCGCCTCCGCCAGCGCGCTTCGGCGGGCGTAGGCGTCGAAGAGACGGGCCTTCCGCTCGAGCATCTCCACCAGTTGCTCGTCCACTCCGCCCGGAGCCAGCAGACGGTGCACCCGGACCGGCCGTACCTGGCCCATGCGGTGGGCCCGTGCCACCGCCTGCTGTTCCACGGTCGGCTTGAGCTGGGGCTCGCAGATGATCACGACGGACGCGGCCTGGAGGTTGAGCCCCAAGCCGCCCGCCTGGATCTGCGCCAGCAGCACCGCCGGGCCGGACACGGCCGCGAACTCGTCGACGAGCAACTGGCGCCGCTCGGGCGGCACGCTCCCGGTGAGCGGGCCGAGCACGGGACCGCCGGACCGCGGCCCGGCGTCGAGCGCGTCCCGTACCACGCCCAGGACGTCCCGGAAGGCGGAGAACACCACCACCTTCAGCCCGTTCTCCCCCGCCTCGCGCACGATCTCGCGGAGCCGGACGAGCTTGGCGGAGTGCTCGGGGCGGGCGTACGCGGCCCTGCGCATCGCCATGAAGGTGCCGGAGCGCACCGCCTCCCGGTACGCCTCCTCGTCCGAGGCGCTCGGCTCCTCCCACTCGTCCGTCTGCTGCAGGGCGGGGAGTTCGGTGAGGACGTCCACCTGGTTGCGGCGCAGGTAGACGGGGGCGACCGCCTTCCGGAACACCACGGAGCCGGGCAGTCCCGCGTGGTCGCCGATGCCGTTCGCCACGGTCCTGTCGAGCATCCGGACCAGGTTGCGGAACTCGGCGACCCGGTTCTCCATCGGTGTGCCCGTCATGAACAGGACCCGTTCGCAGCGCTTCGCCCACCGGTCGACGGCCTGGGAGCGCAGGGTCTCGGGGTTCTTCACGCAGTGCGCCTCGTCGACCACCAGCATGCCGATCCTGCCCTGGACCGGGACCGGGAATCCGCGCAGGGAGTCGAAGGTCGTCACGGCGACGCCGCCCCGCTCCTTCCAGTCGGCGAACGCCCGGCGCCGGTCCGACCCCCGCAACGACGTGACCTGCAGCGAGGTGCGCGCCTCGATCTCCCGCGTCCAGTTCACCAGGACGCTCGCCGGACAGACGACCATGAAGTGGCTCTGCCCCCCGGCGGCCAGATGGGCCAGCGCGGCCAGGGCCTGGATCGTCTTGCCGAGCCCCATCTCGTCGCCGAGGATCACCCGGCGCTGTGCCAGGGCGAAGCGGGCGCCGAACGCCTGGTAGCCGCGCAGCGACACCCGCAGCCGGGAGTCGTCGACCTGCTGGCTCCGCACCCGTTCGGCGATGCCGTCGGGCAGGAAGCCCTCGGCGGCGGCCGGGTCCGGAGCGCGCCCGGAGACCTCCGCCAGCAGGCCGTAGTACTCGGCGGAGCGCAGTTCGAAGTCCACCCAGACCGCGAGGTCCGTCGACGGCCCCCGCAGCAGGTCCACCGACGCCTGCGCGAGCGCCTCGGGAGCGCCGGCCCGCGCCGCCTCCGCCACGACCGTACGTATCCGCTCGACGGCCTCCAGCGCGCGGGCCTTCTTGTCCTGCCCGGCCAGCAGCATGCCCAGACGCCCGGCGGCGGGCCGGGCGTCGGCCAGCAGGGGTTCGAGCCGCTCGGCCAGTGCGGCGGCCGTGCCGACCGCGCGCCGGGCGTCCGGCCCCGCCTCCACGAGCACGTGCAGGGCCATGACGAGCGCGGTCGTCCGCGGCTCCGGACGGTCGACGTCGATGTGGACGGCGACGGCGTCCCGTACGGCGTCGGCGAGTTGCCGCGCGGCCGCGAC
The DNA here is from genome assembly GCF_044388685.1 of Streptomyces sp. NPDC020192. Taxonomy (NCBI): domain Bacteria; kingdom Bacillati; phylum Actinomycetota; class Actinomycetes; order Kitasatosporales; family Streptomycetaceae; genus Streptomyces; species Streptomyces sp. NPDC020192. Next base: position 113,137 of record NZ_JBIRXG010000017.1, read on the forward strand.
GATCTGGTCCGCGGTCCGCTGACCCACTCCGGGGATCTGCCGCAGCCGGTAGGGCCCGGCGTCGAGCACCTGCCGGACCGTACGCAGCCCGTTCCTGTCGACCTCGCCGACCCGCAGCCGTCCGCCGGTGGCCTCCTGGACCCGTGTCACGGGGATCGCGTCGAGCGCCTGCGCCACGGACGCGTCCTCGATCGGCTTCAGCGCCGCGCGTACCGCCTCGACGGCCTTGGCGTGGTCGTCGGCCAACGACCGTGCCGCCTCGTACAGTTCGGCCGCCCGCGCGACCGCCTCCCGCTCCCTGCGCCCCATCCGCCCTCCCCCTCACCCCGCATCCTCCCACTGCCCGGCCCGGACCCGGAGGGGACCGGCGCGGTGAGCAGGCGTGCGGGGCGTCGCGGGGCGGGCGGGGGAGGGCCGACGGGCGCCGGGGCCTACTTGTAGGTGATGTCGGAGCTGGAGTACGTGCAGTACGTGCCGTCCGGGCCCGAGCCGTTGGTGGTCGGCTCCTTGCCCGTGTTGTTGCCGATGTACTTCTGGCACGGGACGATCTTCTTGCTCGAGTCCCCGACGATGGTGATCTTCTTCAGGGTCGCGCTGTCGCCGTAGTTGGTGTTGATGCCGACGATCGCGAGGCCCTTGTACGTCGCCTCGATGTTGCTGAGGTTGATCGTGCGCTTGTACTGCGTCTTGCAGTTGCGCAACTGCGCACCAGCTTGCCGAAGTTCTGCACCGCGAAGTTCGACACGTCGAGCGTGCCGGCGCCGTTGAACTGGAACACCTTGTCGCTGGCCTCCTTCGCGCCGCCGCCCGAGACGGTGTACACGTTGGACGACGAGGAGCCCTTGAACGTCGCCGCGTCCTCGCCGACGTCCTCCCACCAGACGTTCTGCAGCGTGCAACTGCCCTCGCAGTGGATGCCGTCGGCGGCGGGGGCGCCGATGATGACGTTCTTCAGGACCGTGCCGGGAGCCAGGTCCAGGATCGGTTTCTGGTTCTCGCTCCGGCCGCCGGTGCCGAGGTCCCCGCTGCCGTACAGGCGCTTCATCCCGTAGTCCTTGGTGCCGGACAACGAGATGGTCTTGGTGACCGGCTGGCTCCCGTTGGGGGTGGGCCAGGTGGCCGCGTCGGCGGGGCCTCCGTTGGCCATGATCATGCCAAGCGTAAGGCTGAGGGCGGCGAGCCCGCCCGCCAGTGCGCGTCCGGACCCGGTACGCGCGCGTGCTCGTACGTGTACGGGTACTCGTGAAGTCATGTCCCGAATGCCTTCTTCCGAGTGGGGGGTCGTGGGTCATGTGTGTGACCAACGTGCGCCATGCGGAACGCAATTGAGGCATGGTCGGCTCTGCGTGCCCCTGCATGGCGCGTTCGGTCACGCTGATGAACGGACCGTATAGAGGGCAAGCGCTTTCTAGTCAACGGATCGCGCACCGTCGTCCCCGGTCCGGGGGAAGTGATGTGGGAGCGCTTCCATGACGGGCGTGTTCATGCCACGATGGCCGCCGTGAAGCAGCCCACCAGAGCGCCCTTCGCCACCGTGCTGAGTGTCTGTGTCCTCGTGCTGACCCTGATCGTGACGGGTTCGGCGGTCCGGGCACTGCTCGACCGGCCCGACTCGGCCCCGGCCCAGGGCGGTTCGGGCACCCGCAGCCACTGGGTCAACACGTGGACCGGCATGCCCCAGCTGACCGAGCCCGCCAACCTGCCGCCCGCGCCGTACACCGGTGAGAAGTCCGTGCTGGTGGACACCACCCTGCGGCAGACCGTGCGGGTCACCGCCGGCGGCCATCGCATCCGGCTGCGCTTCTCCAACGCCTACGGCGACACCCCGCTGCCGCTGACCGCCGTGACCGTCGCCCTGCCCCAGGGCGGGAAGGCCGGGGTCGGCGCGGTCGAACCGGGGAGCCTCAGGCGGGTCACCTTCGCGGGCCGGGACGCCACGACCGTGCCGGTCGGGGCCCAAGTGGTCTCCGACGACCTCGACTTCGACCTGCGCGCCGGGACCGAGCTGACGGTGACGGCGTACACCGCCCGCGGTCAGGCGTCGCTGGCGCTCACCTCGCACCCCGGCTCGCGTACGACCTCGTACCTCGTGCACGGCGACCACACGCGCGACCAGGACCTGACCGGTGCGACCGCCGTCGACCACTGGTACCTGCTCAGCGACGTCGAGGTGCTCGCGCCCGCGCGTACCCGGGCGGTGGCCGTCGTCGGCGACTCGCTCACCGACGGACGCGGCTCCACGACCAACGGCAACGACCGCTGGCCGGACCAGTTCTTCGACCGCCTCCGGAGCCGGCCGGACACCTCGGACATCGCCGTGCTCAACCAGGCGGCCGGCGGCAACCGCGTCCTCAACGACGGCCTCGGCCCCAACGTCCTCGCCCGCCTCGACCGCGACGTGCTCTCCCGCAGCGGGGTCTCCTGGCTGATCCTCTTCGAGGGTGTCAACGACATCGGCACCGCCGCCGCCACGCGCGAGGCGCAGCGCGCCGTCACCGACGACCTGATCGCCGGGTACCAGCAGATCGTCGTCCGCGCCCATGCCCTGGGCATCCGGGTCTACGGCGCGACGATCACGCCGTTCGCGGGCAACTCCCTGTACGACGACGGTGCCGGGGTACGGGAGGCCACCCGGCAGCGGGTGAACGCCTGGATCCGCACCCCTGGCCACTTCGACGCGCTGATCGACTTCGACCGGGCGGTGCGCGACCCGTCGGCGCCGGACCGGTTGCTGCCCGCCCTCCAGGTCGGCGACGGGCTGCACCTCAACCCCGAGGGCTACCGGGTGCTCGCCTCGGCGGTGCCCGAGGGACTGTTCCGTAACAGGGGATAACCAGCGCGGAGACGGGCACTCGGTGAGGCACGGAAGGCGGTCTCGTCCGAGGAGAGTCATGGCTGAGCAGAAGTCGTCGCCAGCCCTTACGGCGCCTGTGCGCGGCGCGGCCTCGGTACTGCGCAGAGTGCCCGGTGCCGACACGGTGAGCAGGGCGGCGGCGGACACCCTGGACAAGGTGAGCGCGGTCTCGCCCCGCAGGCGGCGGATCGCGGTGTACGTCGGCGCCGGGGTACTCGGTGCCGCGGGTGTGGTGGAGTGGCCCGTCGCCCTCACCGGCGCGGCCGTGGCCTGGCTCACCCAGCCCCGCCCGGCACATCCGGCGGGCGCCGGACAGGCCACGGGGACCCCGGCCGAGGGCCCGGAACTCGCGGCCGCCGACAACCGGCGAGCAACCGAGCCCCCTGGCCCGGTGGCCGTCGGCGACCGGGCAGCCGAAGAGAAGCGGCCCACGCACCGCACCGCCGACACGGAGCCCGAACCCCCGCACGACCTCGGCACCGCGGCGCTCAGGAGCGGGGGCGGGGCGGAGGGTGCTGAGGCTTCCGGCGGGGCCGGGGTGGCCGCCGAGGCCGAGGCCGGGGGAGGCAGAGATGCCGAGGCTTCCCGTGGGAGCCGGGTATCCGGCGGTGCCCAGGCGGCCGGAGGCAGCGGCGTGTCCGGCAGTGCCAAGGCATCCGGCGGCATGGGGATGTCCGGCAGTGGCCAGGCATCCGGCACCACCGAGGCGTCCGGCACGGCGTCGGGTGGTGCCCGGGCGGCCGGAGGCGGCGGCCCGTCCGACAGCACCAGGGCATCCGGCGGTGCCGGGGTCTCCCGCACCGCAGAGGCTTCCCGTGAGCGCCGGGCGTCCGGCGGCGCCCAGCCCACCGGCGACAGCGGCGCGGCCGAGGCGTCCCACGGCTCCCGGGCCGCCCACCACACCGGAGCCGCGCGGTCCCACGGTGCCACCGGTCCGCTCGGTCCCACGGCGCGGCCCGGCCGCACCACGCGCTGAGGAGGGGCACGGTGTTCGGGTTGCCGACGGTGCCCTCGGCGGTGGTACGGCTGCTGCCCGTGCCGCCGCGGCTGCTGGCGCCGGCGGTCGGGGTGGTGGCCGGTGCCGCCGCCGGGACGGCGCGGGCCGGGGTGCGCGGTGCGGACGCCGCCGTACGGGTGGCGCGGGTCGCGCGCAATGCGCTGCCCGGCCCCAATGACCACTGGCGGGCCGGCGCCCGTGCTCATCTGGCGCTGCGGCCCGTGGAGGAGGAGCGCGTGCGGCGTGCGGGCGGGACGGCGCGGTTGGCGGGCCGGGTGGCCGAGGCGCTGGCCGAGCGGCCCGACGTGCTCGTCGCGTACTGGGACGAGGGGCTCGCGCGCCTGGTGGTGACCGCGGCCGGTGAGGAGGCCGCCGACCAGGTCGTGGCGCACGCCGCCGACCTGGCCGAGCGGCACGGACTGGCGCTGTCCGCCGGGGACGTGGAGGAGACCACGCATCCGGCCGACCCCGCGGGGGTGCGCGCCGCCGTGGCCGCGCTCGCCGCCGACGGGGTGGGCATCGGCGTCGCGCTCACCGGGTACGCGCTCCGGCTGCCGCCCTCGCCCCGGCTGGCGACCGCGGTGGTGACGCTGCTGCGGGAGAACCCGCACTGTCGTGCCTGGCTGCGCGCCCGGATCGGTGACGCCCACATGGACCTCGCACTGGCCTGCGCGAACGCCGCCGCCCACGGCGCCGGACAGACCCCGACCTCCCTCGTGCTCGACGGCGCGCTGCGGGCCTGCCAGGTGGCCGAGACGGTGGCCCGCGCCGCCGCCTTCGACGCGGTGCACGACCAGCTGTGCGCCCCCGGCCGCGTCAGTCTCCCGGCGGACGGGGCCCTCCGTCCGCCGCTGCCGGAATCCCCGGCCCAGGAGTACGCCGACCACGCCTCCGTCGGCAGCCTGCTGGGTGCCGCGGCCACCCTGCTCGTCAAACGCGACGGCACCGAGGCGGCGGAGGCGGTCCTCGCCGGCTCGCCGAAGGCCGCCCGCTACGGCCCCGCCGCCTTCCACGCGCTGCTGAGCGGCGCGCTCGCCCGCACGGGAGTGCTGGTCCGGGACCCGGACCGGCTGCGCCGGCTGGAAATGGCCGGCACGCTCGTCGTGCACGACGGCGTGCTGCGCACCGACGAGGGCGAGGCGGACCCGTGGGCCGAACCGGTGCTGGACGCGGCCCGCCGGGCGGGCCTCAGGGTCGTCCTCGCGGATGATCCCGCCCTCGAGGACTTCACCGGCCTCGCCGACCGGGTCGTGGACGCGCGCCGGCCGCTGGACGACGTGGTGTACGAGGCGCGCGGGGACGACGGCGCGGGTGTGGTGCTCGTCGTGGCCCGGGTGCGCACGGCCGACGAGCACGACGTCCTCGCCGGACTGTCCGCCGCCGACATCACCCTCGCGCTCACCGACCGCGAGGGCGCGGTGGTCTGGGGCGCGGACATCCTGGCCCTGCACGGGCTGCCCGACGTGTGGCGGGTGCTGACCGCGATCCCGGCCGCCCGTACCGTCGGCCGGCACGCCCAGACCCTGGCCCGCTCCGGTGCGGCGCTCTCCGGTCTCCTCGTGGCCGTCGGCGAGGCGCACGGCGGCCGCGGGCGCCTCGCCGCCCTGCCGGGGCTGCGGCACGTCCCCGTCGACGCCGCCGCCGCGTCCGCCCTGTTCTCCGGGGCCCGGGCCGCGTTCGGCGTGGCGGTGGCCCGGCCCCCGCACCCGCATGCGCGCGTGCACTGGCACGAGCTGGCCCCCGAGGAGGCCCAGGAACGGCTGGAGCACGAACCGGCCGCCGAGAGCACCGCGTGGGACGAGCTGACCACCCGCGTGCGTCAGGCCGCCGCCGGGGTCGCCGGGCACCCGCTCGTCGCGCCCGCGCGCTGGTCGTACCGACTCGGCCGGGCCGTACGCGGCGAACTACAGGACCCGCTCACCCCCGTCCTCGCGGTCGGCTCGGCGGCCTCGGCGATCCTCGGCTCGGTCGTGGACGCCCTGCTCGTCCTCGGCGCCCTCGACCTCAACGCCCTGGTCGGCGGCATCCAGCAGCTGCGCGCCGAACGGGCGCTGTCCGGACTGGTCGCGGAGCAGCAGCGCAAGGCGCGGTTCGTACCGCCCGAGGCCGAGGCACCGGCCGGTGGCACCCGCACCGTGGACGCGGGCGAGCTGTGTCCGGGGGACGAGATCGAGCTGAAGACGGACGACGTGGTGCCCGCGGACGCCCGGCTGCTGTGCCAGGACGGGCTGGAGGTCGACGAGTCCGCGCTGACCGGCGAGTCGCTGCCGGTGGAGAAGCAGACGGACCCGACCCCGCACGCGCCGGTCGCCGACCGGCGCTGCATGGTCTTCGAGGGGACGACCGTCGTGGCGGGCCAGGCCCGCGCCGTCGTGGTCGACACCGGCGAGCACACGGAGGCCGCCCGCGCCGTCCACCTCGCCGCCCGGCGACCCCCGGCCGGCGGCGTACAGGCCCGGCTGCGCGAACTCACCCGCGAGGCACTGCCGTTGACCCTGGCGGGCGGGGCCTCGGTGACCGGACTCGCGCTGCTGCGCGGCGCCCCGGTCCGGGACGCGGTCAGCGGCGGGGTGGCGGTGGCCGTGGCGGCCGTACCGGAGGGACTGCCGCTCGTGGCCACGGTCGCCCAGCTGGCGGCCGCCCGGCGGCTGAGCCGGGGCGGTGTCCTCGTGCGCACCCCGCGCACCCTGGAGGCGCTGGGGCGCATGGACACCGTCTGCTTCGACAAGACCGGCACCCTCACCGAGAACCAGTTGCGCCTGGTGCGCACCTGCGATGCCGACGGCACGGTCCGCCCGGTGGACGACCCCGCGTCCGCCGGCAGCGTACGGGCCGCCGCCCGCGCCTCCCCGCAGGCCGACGGCGGTGCGGAGCAGCCGGTGCACGCCACCGACGAGGCCGTGCTGGCGGCGGCCGGTCCCGATCCGGACTGGACGCGGTGCGCGGACCTGCCGTTCGAGGCCGCGCGCGGATACGCCGCCGCCGTCGGTCACGGCGGCGACGGTCCCCTCGTGCTCGTGGTCAAGGGCGCCCCGGAGACCGTGCTGCCCGCCTGCTCGGGACTCGCCGCGCACGCCTCGGAGGCGGCCCAGAGCCTCGCGGGGGACGGCCTGAGGGTGCTGGCGGTGGCCGAGCGGCGGCTCGGCGCGGACGAGCAGCCGGCCGACGTCCTCGAACAGCCACTGGACGAGCTGGAGTTCACCGGTCTGCTCGGCCTGTCCGACGTACCGCGCGAGACCTCCACGGCGCTCGTCGAAGGGCTGCACGAGGCGGGCGTACGACCGGTCATGCTCACCGGGGACCATCCGCAGACCGCACGGGCCATCGCGGCCGAGCTGGGCTGGCCCGAGAGCACCGTCGTGGTCACCGGGGACGAGCTGGCGGCGGCGGACCGGGCGGCCAGGGCCCGGATGCTGCGGGACGCGGGTGTGGTGGCGCGCGTGGCGCCCGAGCAGAAGCTCCAGGTCGTGGAGGCGCTGCGGGACGCGGGCCGGGTCGTCGGCATGGTGGGCGACGGCGCCAACGACGCCGCCGCCATCCGCGCCGCCGACATCGGCGTCGGCATCAGCGCGCGCGGCTCGGCCGCCGCGCGCAACGCCGCCGACATCGTCCTCACCGACGAGGATCTGACGGTCCTGATCGCCGCGGTCGGCGAGGGCCGGGCGCTGTGGCACAGCGTGGCCGACGCCATCGCCATCCTGATCGGCGGCAACGCGGGCGAGGTCGGCTTCGGGCTCCTCGGCACGCTGCTGTCCGGCCGGGCGCCGCTGTCCACCCGGCAGATGCTCATGGTGAACCTCTTCACCGACCTGTTCCCGTCGATGGCGGTGGCGGTCACCGAGAAGGAGGACGGCGCGGACCCGGCACAGGTGGAGGAGCCGGCCGGGGTGCTGGGCGAGCCCCTGCTGCGGCAGATCCGGCACCGGGCGCTCACCACCTGCGTGGGCGCGGTGACGGCCTGGCTGATCGGCCGTTTCACCCCCGGCACGGCACGCCGCTCGAGCACGATGGCGCTGTGCGGGGTGGTCGGCACCCAGCTCGTGCAGACATGGCTGGACCGGCGCCAGAGCCGTCTGGTGCAGTTGACCTGCCTGGGCTCCGCCGTGGCGCTGGTCGCGGCGGTGCAGATCCCGGGCGTCAGCCACGCCGTCGGGTGCACCCCGCTCGGCCCGGTCGCCTGGGCCGGGGTGCTGACGGGGATCTCCGTGGCCCTGGCGGGACAGCGGGTGCTGCCCCGCCTGGAGGAGACGGTACGGCGGGTCCTGCCGCGGTGACCTCAGACCGACCGGTGGTACTGGTCCGGCACCCTGACATCGCCACCCAGCTCACGGGCGGTGTGCCGGGCCCAGGACGGGTTGCGCAGCAGCTCGCGGCCGAGCAGGACGGCGTCGGCCTCGCCGTTCGTCAGGATCTTCTCGGCCTGCTCCGCCTCCGTGATCAGGCCCACGGCGGCGACCGGCAGCGGCGTCTCGGCCTTCACCCGGGCGGCGAACGGCACCTGGTAGCCCGGCTCGGTCGGGATGCTCACGCCGGAGGCGTTGCCGCCGGTGGAGACGTCGAGGAGGTCGATGCCGTGGGCGTGCAGATCGCGGGCGAAACGGACCGTGTCCTCGGTGGTCCAGCCGCCGTCCTGGAGCCAGTCGGTGGCCGAGATACGGAAGAACACCGGCTTGCCCTCGGGCCACACCGCCCGTACGGCGTCGACGACTTCGAGGGCGAAGCGGGTGCGGTTCTCGTACGAGCCGCCGTAGGCGTCGGTGCGGTGGTTGGAGTGCGGCGAGAGGAACTCGTTGATCAGATAGCCGTGGGCGCCGTGGATCTCGGCGATCTCGAAGCCGGCGTCGAGCGCACGGCGCGCGGCGGAAGCGAACTGACCGACGATCTCGGTGATCTGATCCACCGTCAATTCGGTGGGAACGGGGTGCCGTTCGTCGAAGGACACCGCGCTCGGCGCGATCGGCTGCCAGCCGCGCGCCTCCGGTCCGAGCGGCGCGCCCCCCTTCCACGGCTGGTCGGTGGAGGCCTTGCGGCCGCCGTGCGCGAGCTGGATGCCCGGCACGGTGCCCTGGGCGGTCAGGAAGCGGGTGATCCGGCGGAAGGCCTCGACCTGGGTGTCGTTCCACAGGCCGAGGTCGTACGGGGAGATCCGGCCCTCGGGTGAGACGGCGGTGGCCTCGACGATGATCAGGCCGGTGCCGCCCGTGGCCCGTGCCGCGTAGTGCGCGAAGTGCCAGTCGTGCGGGGCGCCGGCGAGCGGGCCCTCCGGCTCGGCCGAGTACTGGCACATCGGGGGCATCCACACCCGGTTCGGGATGGTCACTTCGCGCAGGGTGATGGGCTCGAAGAGCGCGCTCACGCCGGACTCCATTCGTCACGGGACCACTGATCGGCTCGTACGATAACCCTCGTACTACGAGATCTGTCAAACTACGACGTCTCTCGTACAATGACGGAAGCCGAGGGAACCCGCGACGAAAGAGGCAGCCGACGTGACCGACACCGACACCGCCGGCCGCGCGCTGCCGCACCCGGAGCGCGGGGAGATCCGCCTGGAGGCCGTGCTGCACGCGCTCTCCGATCCGATGCGGCTGCAGATCGTGCGCGAACTCGCCGCTCGGGAAACGGAGTTGACCTGCTCGCAGTTCGAACTGCCGGTGACCAAGTCCACCACCACCCACCACTTCCGGGTGCTGCGGGAGAGCGGGGTCGTCCGGCAGGTCTACCGGGGCACGGCCAAGATGAACGGCCTGCGCCGGGACGATCTAGACGGACTCTTCCCGGGGCTGCTCGACAGCCTCCTCGCGGCCGCCGACCGACAGGCCGGCCGACTCGGCGGCGCCTGAACCCACCTTCCCCGGAAGGTGGTTGAAGAGCAGGTTCAGTACGATCGCGGACAGACAACCCGCGCTGATGCCGCTGTTCATCACCGTCTGGAACCAGTCCGGGAACTTCCCGTACACCGTGGGCACGCCGACCGGCAGCATGCCGATCGCCACCGAGACGGCCACCACGGTCAGGTTGTCGTTGCCCCTGAAGTCCACCCGGGCCAGGGTCCGCAGCCCGCTCGCCGCGACCGTGCCGAACATCACCAGACCGGCGCCGCCCAGCACCGGCGCCGGGACCGCCGCGACCACCGCGCCCAGCTTGGGCAGCAGGCCGAGCAGCACCAGGAGGCCGCCGGCCGCCGCGACCACCCAGCGGCTGCGCACCCGCGTCATGCCGACCAGGCCCACGTTCTGCGCGTACGCCGTGTAGGGAAAGGTGTTGAACACCCCGCCGAGCACGGTCGACAGACCGTCCGCGCGCAGCCCGTCGGCGAGCGAACGCGGCTCGACCGTCCGCCCGGTCAGTTCACCGACGGCGATCAGGTCACCGGTCGTCTCGGTCATCGTGACGACGGCCACCACCAGCATCGACACGATCGCGGACGCGTGGAACGCCGGTGCCCCGAAGTGGAACGGCGTGCTGATGCCCACCCAGTCGGCGTCCTTCACCCCGCCGAAGTCGGTGAACCCGAAGGGCACCGCGACGGCCAGGCCCACCGCGATGCCGATCAGTACGGCGACCCGGGCGAGGAAGGCGGGCGCGAACCGCTGCACGCCCAGCACCACCGCCAGCACGAAGGCCGCCAGCGCCAGGTTCTTCGGCTCCCCGAAGTCCTTGGCCCCGACCCCACCGGCCGCCCAGTTGCCCGCGACCGGCAGCAGCGAGACCCCGATGATCAGGATCACCGTGCCGGTGACCAGCGGTGGGAAGAACCGCAGCAGCCTGCCGAAGACCGGTGCCAGCAGCATGATCGCCAGTCCCGCGACGATCACGGCGCCGTAGATCGCGGGCAGTCCGCCGCCCGTCGTCCCGATGAGCACCATCGGCGACACGGCCGCGAACGTACAGCCCTGCATGATCGGCAGCTGGACGCCGAACCGCCAGAAGCCGACGCACTGGATCAGCGTGGCGATGCCGCACACCAGCAGATCGGCGGTGATCAGGTACGCCAGGTCGGCGGGCGACAGCTTCATCGCGCCGCCCACGATCAGCGGTACGGCGACGGCGCCCGCGTACATCGCGAGCACGTGCTGCACCCCGAAGGCGGCCAGCTGCCGTACCGGGGGTATCTCGTCGACGGGGTGGCGGACTGCGGTGGTGGCCATGAGGACTCCAACGAGCGGCGGGCGGCGAGTGGCATCCGAACAGGAGGAGACCGTAAGCGTCTTGAACAGTTTGTTGATTTCCGGACTGTTGCCGCCGTGTGTCCCGCCCCACCGGCGTGTGTCACACCCGGCCGGGCTGTGCCGAGCGGGCCGCCGTGCGCAGCGCGTCCCAGTCGGCCAGCTTGACCACGCTCCGCCCGAGCCGGGCACCCAGCTCGGTCTCGGCCTGCCGGATCGCCAGCCATCCGGACCACAGCACCGGTTCGATCCCGGCTGCCCGCAGGGCCGGCACCGGATCCTCGGGCACCCGCTCGCCGAGCAGCACGGGTGCGTCCGTGAGCAGCGAGGCAGCCGTCTCCTTGGCGCAGGGCCGGTTGGTGCCGATGACACCCGTCGGACCGCGCTTGATCCACCCGGCGACGTACTCACCCGGGGAGGGCACCCCGCCGCGCACGACCCGGCCCTCCTCGTGCGGCACCGTGCCGCTCGCCGGGTCGAACGGCAGCCCGTCCAGTGGCACTCCGCGATAACCGACCGACCGCAGCACCAACTGGGCCGGCACGTCCTCGTACCGGCCCGTGCCCGTCACCCCGCCCTGCCCGTCCGGCGCCGTCCTCTCGAAGCGGACGGCGCCCACCCTGCCCCCGTCCGCGAGCAGTTCCACCGGCCGCAGGAAGAACCGCAGACTGATCCGCCGGCCGGCCGGCGCCTGCGGACGCTCCGCCCAGTCGCGCAGCACCTCCAGATTGCGCCGCTGTGCGCCGGGCAGCGTGCCGGGGTCGGCCGGGTCGAAGGCCAACTCGCTTTCCTGTACGGCCACTTCGGTGCCGGGCAGGGCGCCCAGCTCGCGCAGCTCCTTGGTGGTGAAGCGGGCCTGCGCCGGACCGCGCCGGCCCATCATGTGCACCTCGGTGATCCCGCTCGCCGTCAGCGTGTCCAGGGCCGCCTGCGGAATGTCCGTTGGGTTCAGCTCCGCGGCACCCCGGACCAGCATCCGCGCGACGTCCACCGCCACATTGCCCACGCCGATGACGACGGCCGAGCGCACCCCGCCCAGGAAGCCCGCGTCGGCCGCGTCCGGATGTGCGCTGTACCAGGCCACGAAGTCGGTCGCCGACCAGCTGCCCGGCAACTCCTCGCCGGGGATGCCGAGCCGTCGGTCGGAGGCGGCGCCCACGCAGTACACCACCGCGTGGTACAGCTCCCGCAGCCGCTCCACCGGCAGCCCGCCCGGGCCCACCCGGACCCCGCCGAGGAAGCGCACCCGCTCGTGCTCCAGCACCGCCGCGAGGCTGCCCTGCAGGGACTTGATCTTCTCGTGGTCCGGGGCGACGCCGTACCGGACCAGACCGTACGGGCACGGCAGCCGGTCCAGGACGTCCACCCGGACCCCGGGATCCCGCTGGACCAGGCTCTGGGCGGTGTAACACCCGCTCGGCCCCGAACCGACGACGGCGACACGCAGCACAGCGGAACTCCTTGACGGAAGGAGGGTGTGCGGACCGCTTCAGCATGGCACCGCCCGGGGCGTGGTGGCAGGGGCCGGCGGGGTGACGTGGGCGCGTGTCCACCCCTATGGAGTGTGATCATATGATCACGTTGTGTATGCGCTGGAAGCATCCTTTGAGGGCGGTTGAGTGCCCGAAAAGGGCTCAGGTGAGGTCGGTCCGCTGCTCGGTCGCGAAGAACCGGGACAGATCCCGCTCCCGCACCGCGGAACCCGTCTCGCTCTCCGGCGGCACACCCAGCGACCAGTCGAGCCCGTACCGCCGGAACAGCTCGGCCCGCAGGGCCGGGATCGGCATCGGCGCCCCCGGGATCAGCGCCGCGTACACCGCCCCCATCAACAGGGCCCGCAGCATCGGGTAGTCGGCCGCGACGTTCCGGGAGCCGTACCGGGCGACGGTGTCGCCGAGCAGCTCGCCGAGCCGCTGCTGCTCCGGGCACTGCACGAAGCCCTCCGCCTGGAGCAGGCCGGCCATGTGCTGCCGCATGAGCACGGGTTGGTCGCGGGCCAGGCCCAGGATCGCGTCGATGGCCCGGGCCAGCCGCTCCCGGCCGTCCTCGGTGCGCGGCTCGCGCTCCAGCGCCTCCTCCAGCGTGCCGTGCATCAGCCGGTGCACGGCGGACTGCACCAACTGGCGCTTGCCGGGGAAGTAGTACGACACCAGTCCGCGCGCCGAACCGGCCCGGTCGGCGATGTCGCCCAGCGTGGTGGCCTCGAAGCCGTGCTCGCCGACCAGTTCCACGGCCGCCTGCAACAGCCGCTCCCGGGAACGCCGTCGCAACTCTTCATTGACCGAGGCGCTGCGCGGGGACATCCTGTAACTCCTGCGTTGACTGGCTGCCAGCCAACTATACTCAACGCGGGAGACACCGCTCTGTGCGGGTCTGTCCAGGGCTGCCGTCCGTCTGGGGCGACGCGGGGGATCGTCTCAGACGGGCGGCGCGTGAGCGAGCCGGCCGAACAGGCCCTGGGCAGTGCTCAGCCCACCAGGTCCAGTACCGGCAGCAGTGCCTCGGGCCGTTGTGTCACCGGCAGATGGTCCACGAAGTGCACCCGGCAGCCGAGCGCGGCCGCGCCGCCGTCCGCCTCCTTGCTGTCGCCCACCATCACCACCTCCCGGGGATCGGCGCCCAGCGCCGCGCAGGCCACCGAGAACAGCCGCGGGTCCGGCTTCTGCACACCGTGTTCGTACGACAGCACGTACGCGTCCACGTACGGGTCGAGCCCGTGTTCCCGGAACACCGGGCGCACGTCCCAGCCGATGTTGCTGACCACCCCGACCCCGATCCCGCGCTCGCGCAGAGTGCGCAGCACCTCGGCGGCGTCCGGGTACGGGGACCAGGCGGCCGGGGTCATGTGCCGTTCGTACAGGGCGTCGTACAGCCCCGGGTCGGGCAGCGGCACCCGCCGGGCCGCGCCGGTGTAGGCGGCCCGGTGCAGCTGCGCGGTCTCGTCCCGCACCGCCCAGAGTCCGGCGAGGTCCGACGGCAGCCCGACCGGCTCCACACCGCCGCCCGGCAGTGCGCCGGCCGCGTCCAACGCCCTTGCGATCTCGATGAGTTGGGGTTCGGGAAGGGGATGCCCCGATGCGTCCAGTGTCGCGCGTAGCCAGGACTCGGCGGACTCGATACGGAACAGCGTCCCGGAGAAGTCGAACAACACGGCAGTCATGCCCCGGACTCTATCGAGGGTGCTGCACAGGCGAGTTGACCCTGCGAGACAAACCGCCCTCATGCGTGCTTCCTGGTGAGCCGTCACCAACCCCCAGCGCACCCGGGTCGCGCCCACGCCCACCATCGGGACCAGCGCCACCGCCACGGCCGTGCGCCACAGCGCCCGGCCCACGCTGCCGCGGCTCAGCCGAGTGCCCGCAGCCCCGGTACCAGCGTCACCAGCACCGGGATCACCGGCACCAGCGCCGCGAGCGCCGTGAGGCGGAGCCGGTGCAGGGCGGGCAGGCGGTCCGGTGCGGTGAGCAGGCGGTGCACGCGCTGCGGCACATGGGCCTGCGGGGTGGGGGAGGGGCCGAACACGCCCCGCTCCTCGTTGAGTTCGACCAGGGCCAGCGCGGTCGTCAGCCGGCCGAAGCGCCGGGAGGCCATGTCGTCGGCGGCCAGTTCGACCAGCCGGTGCATCTCGTCGCGGAACGCGGCGAACACCGGCACCTGCGGGAACCCGCTCGCCAGCGCGGCGGAGCTTGCCAGCAGCCAGCCGTGCCGGGCCCGCTGGTGGCCCCGCTCATGGGCGAGGAGCGCGTCGAGCTGACGTCCCTTCAGACGGCGCAGCGCGGCCGTGGTGATGACCAGCCGGGGTGCCGCACCGGCCAGCCACCAGGCGTCGGGGCGCTCGGCCTCCAGCACCACGACCGGGCCACTCGCCGGCTCCTCGCCCGGCAACAGCGGTGCGCGCACGAGGAGTTCGGCCCGCCGTGCACGCCGCCGGGCCCGGGACCGTACGACCTCGCGCACCAGCATCGCGAGGCTCCACAGACCGCCGGAGGCGAGCAGCACCGCGGTGGTCGCGGCCCATGGCCGGGACGTACCGTGCGCGTACGCGTCCACGACCGCACGCGGAGCCGGGGCGAACACATGGCCGCGAACCGCCTCCCAGGCCGCGGCCGCGCTGAGCGTCATCGACAGCGCGCAGCACAGCAGGACGGCCACCACGACGCACTGCCACACCCACAGGGCGACGACCGGTTCGCGGTCCGTCCAGTCGGCCCGGGCGAGCAGCCGGGGGGCGGCAATGGCGGTCAAGGCGCCGAGCAGCAACAGTGCCACGGGGACCATCATGGACAGCACCCTATGAGCGCGGGGCCGCTCACCGTACGGTCCCTGGCACCGAAGTGACGCAGACAACGCCGTCGGCCGTTCCGCGCGCGCCGTTCACATCGTCAACAGCATCGCCACCATGCCGATCCCCATCGCCAGCCGGCACGCCCGCGCCAGCTCCGGGCGGTCGCCCCAGCGGGCGGAGGCGGACCCGGCGGCCGTGACGGGGGCGGGCACCAGGCGGGCGCCGGTGAGCAGGACGTACCCCGTGAAGTACACGAGGAGCGCGCCGGTCAGCAGCGGCACCCCGGAGCCGCCGTGCACGTGATGTCCGGCGGGCGGGGTCGCGGCCATCGCCACCGCCATGTAGACCATCGCGGCCGTGCCCACCAGGTGGTGCAGATGATGCGGGGTCGTGCGAGCGGCCCACAGCGCGTGCAGTGCCGCCGCGCCGAACACCGCCGCGTACACCGGCCACGCCCAGCGTGGCGGCGTGAAAACGGCCGCCGGTACGGCCATCACGGCCATGCCGAAGCCCATCAGCGCATCGCCGCCCGCGGACCGGCGCTGCTCCTCGACTCCGCTGCGCATCCGTAGCAGGCAGTAGGCCCCGGTCGCCGCGCACAGCGCGACCAGCAGCCAGGCCGCCGGTATTGGTCCGTGCACGCGCACCTCCCGCTCGACGGTCGGTCGAAGGACGTCGAGGGATGCGATGCCCATGCGATGCGGGGCGCACGCGAGCGCAAGGGTGTACACGGGGAGCGTTCGGCGGAGCACGGCGGGTGAGCAGAATCGGGGGACAGGCATTCCCTGGGATGTTTCACGAGTAAAACACATGCTAAATTGATGAGTATGAGCAGCGTGACCGGCCGACTTCCCCTCGCCGGAGTGCTCCGCCTCGGGCGGCCCTCCGACATCTGGTTCAAGCCCGCGCTGAGCGTGGTGGCCGCGGTCGCCCCGCCCAATCTGATCCTGCTGGCACTCGGCCGCCTCGACCTCGCCATGTACACGATGGCCGGGTCCCTGTGCGCGCTCTACGGCCACAACCGGCCCTACGCCGCCCGGGCCCGCGTCCTCGCCCGGGTGGTGCTCGGCATGGTCGGAGGTCTCGCCGTCTCACTGATCGCGGCGTCGCTCACCACCGACGCCGTCGTCCTGGTCGCGGTCGGCGCCGTCATGGCGGCCGTGCAGAAGACGGTGTGCGACGCCACCCGGGTCGGACCGCCCGCCAACGTGGTCCTGACCTTCATCAGCTCCGCCTCGCTGTTCGCGCCGCAGACCCTCGGCCAGGTCCCGGGGCACGTCGGGCTGGCCCTGGCGGCGGGCGTCTGGGCCTGGCTGGTCGGCATGGCGCCCGGGCTGCCGCGTCCGTACGGGCCCGAACGGCGCGCCACCGCCCAGGCGTTGAACGCCGCGGCCGCGTACGCCGCCACGGACGGCACCGGCGCCGGACATGCCAGGGCCCGCGCCGCGAGCGCCGCCGCGATCCACGCCGCCTGGCAGTCCCTGCTCGCCGCACGTCCCGACCGGGCCCGGCGCGCCCTCGAACAACTCCTGGTGCGGGCCGAGGTCGCTCTCGCCGCCCCCGCCGACAGCGACCCCGACCGCCTGCGCGCCTGGGCCCGCGAGCTGCGCGGCACCGGCCGCACACCGAGGGTCGCACCGCCCCGCGAGTCCGCCGAAGAACTCCTCGGCGTGGCGGCCGAACTCGCCGAGCCGCAAAGGAGGTTGCGGCATCGGTTGGTCCCCCTCGCGCCGATCGCGGTGCGCACCGCGATCGGCTGCGCCCTCGCCGGCTACGCCTCCCTCGCGCTCGGCGTCGGCCGCCCGTACTGGGCCCTGGTCACGGCGGCCTCCCTGTACCAGGCCAACGTCACCCTCACCTGGAGCCGGGGCGTCCAGCGTGTCGTCGGCAACCTCGTGGGCGTGCTCGCCTTCGCCGTCCTCGCCCCGCTCGCCCATCTCCACCCGGCCGCCCTGGTGCTGTGCTGCCTCGCCCTCAACTTCGGCGCCGAGGCGCTGATCGGCCGCAACTACTGGCTCGGCAGCGTCTGCGTGACCCCGATGGCCCTGCTCATCACGGAGTTCGCCCGCGCGCAGGACCCGGCCCGGCTGATGACCGAACGGATCCTGGACACCCTCGTCGGCGCGCTGGCCGGCTTCGTCGCGGCCGTCGCTGTCACCAACCGCCGCGCGGGCGACCGCCTCGAACACGCCCTGACGGCGGCGGAACGCGCCCGCGACAACACCGACCGGCTCCTGGCCCAGCCACACCCGACCCCCCGCGCCCTGGAATCCGCCCGCCGCGCCCTCGCCGCCGCCCTGGCCGACCTGCGCGCCACGGCCGACACCGCCGCCGGCGAATGGTGGCAGCGCGCCCTGCCCGAGGAGCGGATCGTACGCGTCGAGCAGCGCGGACACCGTACGCTCGCGGCGACGGTACGACGCCAGGGGTTCGTACCGCGGTACGACGAGGCCCAGGACCAGGCCCGTGACCGGAACCGGGTCCAGGACCCGGGCAGGGCGACGGAGGACATACGGCCATGACGGCGACGAACGACGGACCGACGCCCGCGGACCACACGACGGGCGGGGGACCGGGGGGCGGAGCGGAACGGGCCGGGAGGCGGCGGGGGGATGCTGAGGTTCTGGGTGGTGGGCGGCCGGGGGATGTGGAGGTCTCGGATGGTGGGCGGCGAGGGGGTGCTGAAGCCCGGCACGGCGCTCGGCCGGGGGATGTGGAGGACCCGGGAGGTGGCCGGCCGGGGGATGCTGAAGTCCCGGGCGGCGCGCGGTCAGGGGGCGCAGAGGCCCCGGCCGGCGGGCGAGCGGGGCGTGCGATGTCCAGGGGAGGCATCGGCTCCGGGGCGGGCGCGGAATCCGGGAGCGGAGCTGATGTCGATGGTGACCCCGACTCCGGGACCGACATCGGCGCGGCCGTCGGCATCGGAAGCGGTTCCGGGGCCGGCCCCGGCACGGCCGCCGGTATCGGAACCGGTTCTGAGGCGGGCACCGAATCCGGTAGGGGCACAGACGCCGGCACCGGAACCGAGACAGGCATGGGCGTCGGCGCCGGGCCGGGGGACACCGTCGCCGCCGTCGTCCGGCAGTGGCGGGCCGTGCATCCCGAGTTGGACACCGGGCCCATGGAGGTCATCGGGCGGATCAACCGGTGCGCAGCCCTTCTGCAGCAGGCCGAGGACGCGCCCCTGCGGCGGGCCGGGCTCAGTCGTCCGGAATTCGACCTTCTCGGGGCGCTGCGCCGTACCGGTCACGAGCTGACCCCGGGGGAACTGGCCCGGGAGACCTTCTCCTCCGGGGCCGCCGTCACCAAGCGGCTCAAGCAGCTGACCGAGCGCGGACTGGTCGAGCGGCGCGGCGACACCCGGGACCGCCGCGTCGCCCACCTCCGGCTCACCGACGCCGGCCGCGACCTGGTCGACGGCATCCTCCCCGAGCAACTCGCGTACGAGACCGCCGTACTGTCGGTTCTGGACCCGGAGGGACAAGGCGAACTCGCCGGGCTACTAGGGGAGTTGCTCGGCCGACTGGAAGGCCGGATGGGGGCGCTGCGGGCCTAGCGGGGGCGGCTCCCGCGGGGAGTCGTGCGGGACCGCGATGTCGGCCTGGCCTCCTGGACCGGAGTGAAGGATGCGGAAATGGGGCAAGCCGCGGTTCAGGCCTCCGTCCCCGCGAGGTGCACCCCGAATGCCGCACCCTGCGGGTCCCGCAGCACGGCGATGCGAGGGCCGTCCGGCACCGTCACGGGGGCCAGGACGACGGCACCGCCCACCCGGTCCGCGACCTCGGCCGTCGTGTCCACGTCGGCCACCGCGAAGTACGGCATCCAGTGCGCCGGCACCTCGGGCGGGAACCGGTCGCCCATGTCGGCCAGGCCGCCGAACCGCGCGCCGTCGACGGCCCACTCGGTGTACCACTCGGAGACGTCGGCGCTCCAGCCGAACACCGTGGTGTAGAAGTCCCGGGCCCGGTCGGTGTCCCGGGTGGCCAGCTCCACCCAGCCGAGCGCGCCGGGCGCGTTGAACAGTCCGGCGCCCGGGAACGTCCGCGCCTGCCACAGCTGGAACGCCGCGCCGGTCGGGTCGAGGGCCACCGCGAACCGGCCGATGTCGAACACGTCCATCGCGCCGACGAGCACCGTCCCGCCGGCCTCCTCCACACGCCGTCCCGCCGCGTCCGCGTCCGGCACGGCGAACGACACGTTCCACGCCACCGGCTGGGTATCCCGGTACAGCGGGGTCAACGCGGCGACCGGCGCGTCACCCAGGTGCGCCACCGTGTACCCGCCCGCCTCCGGACGCGGGTCCGTCTCCGGCCGCCAGCCGAACAGCTCGGCGTAGAACCGCTTGGCCCCCTCCAGATCGCTGGTCCCCAGCTCGGTCCAGCACGGTCCGCCGGCCACCGGCTTGTCGAACTCCATGACGGTTCCTTCCGGACGAGGGATGGGACGTACGAACGGCCCTGCCACACCACTCACAGCCCTCCCCCCCGGCACGCTAACCCCGCCTCACGCCCCCGGCCATCCGGCCCGCCCGCCCTGGCGCTCACGAGGACGAGGACGTCGCTCACCGCGCCGGCCTCGAGTGGCGCTTGCGGGTCTCAAATCCCCGGCCGGTACCGCATCGGATGGTCGGCCGGGACCTCCACCAGGGCGATGGGGACGCCGTCCGGGTCGGTGAGCCACATCTCGATCAGGCCCCAGGGCTCCTTCACCGGTGGCCGGACGATGGCGGCGCCCTTGGCCCGCAGCTCCTCGTGGGCGGCCGTCAGGTCGTCGACCTGCAGCCACAGCCGTACCGAGGGTGACGGCGGGGTCTCGGAGCGTCCCGAGAGCTCCAGGAAGCCGCCGCCGAGGAAATAGACGGTTCCGCGGTCGGGGCCGGTACCGAACTCCCGGTACACGGACAGGCCCAGCTGCTCGCCGTAGAAGGCGCGGGAACGCTCGGGGTCCGTGGGGGTGAGCAGCGTCCGGCTGCTGAGTACATGCACCATGCCGGCGGAGCCTACTGGCAGGGTTACCCTCGATCCTGGCTCAGCCACGCCCGAGATCGAAAGGCTGCCCATGGACACCGCCGCCACCGGACTCACCTTCCGCGACGCCACGGACGCCGACGTCGACACCCTGGTCGCGCTGATCGAGTCGGCGTACCGAGGCGACACCAGCCGGGTCGGGTGGACCACCGAGGCGGACATCCTCGAGGGACAGCGCATCGACCCCGAGGGCGTGCACGAGGTGATCAAGTCGCCGGACAGCCGGCTGCTGGCGGTGGAGCGGAACGGCCGTGTCGTCGCCTGCTGCCAGCTCGAACACCGCGGCGACCACGCCTACTTCGGCATGTTCGCGGTCAGCCCCACACTGCAGGGCGCCGGCCTCGGCAAGGTAGTGATGGCCGAGGCCGAGCGCCGGGTGCGGGAGGACTGGGGTGTCACCGCGATGCACATGACGGTGATCTCCGTACGGAACGACCTGATCGCCTGGTACGAGCGCCGCGGCTACCGCCGTACGGGACAAATGAGCCCCTTCCCGTACGGCGACGAGCGCTACGGCATCCCGCAGCGCGACGACCTCCAGTTCGAGCTGCTGGTGAAGCGGCTGACGTAACCCTCACGCGGTGAAGCGGGCCGTCCGTTTGATCTCCGGGAAGTCGGTCGCCGCGCCGTCCAGCTCCAGGGCGCGCACCAGCCGCAGATGGTCCTGCGTGTTGACCACCCAGCCGATGATCCGCAGCCCGGACGCGCGCGCATGCTCGACGATCTCCAGGGTGATCCGGCGGATGTTCAGACACAGGGTCGGGGCGCCGACCGCCACGGCCCGCTCCACCACGTCGGTGCCATAGCGCCCGGCGATCAGCGCGGTGCGCACCCCGGGCACCAGCCGGGCGATCTCGGCGACCGCCTCGTCGTGGAACGAGGACACCTCCACCCGCCCCACCAGGTCCCGCTCGTGCATGACCTTCGCCAGTGCCCGGGCCGCCGCCACATCCTTGATCTCGGCCTGCAACGGCGTGTGCACCACGTCCAGCACCTCCTCGAACACCGGCACCCGCTCGCCGCGGCCCGCGTCGAGGGCGCGCAGCTCGGCCAGGGTCTTCTCGGCGATCGGCCCGGAGCCGTCGGTCGTACGGTCCACCTCCGCGTCGTGCATGACGACCAGGGCGCCGTCCTTGCTCAGGTGCAGATCGAGTTCGATGAGATCGAGGCCGGCGTCCTGCGCGGCGACGAAGGAACGAAGGGTGTTCTCGGGCTCGACACCCATGACCCCGCGGTGACCGATGGTAAGGAAGTTCAAGGTTCGACTCGCTTCCGTCGACGGCGGCTCGGCGCGCGCGGGACGGGCGGACGCCGTCGTCCGCGCGGGCCAGGCTCGCAGCCTAATCGCCGGGACCCGCGATGAACCCGCACGTGCAGGCCGTACGGGTGCACGCCGCGCGCCCCAACTGGCCGGAATGCGCCCCAGTCGTCACCCGCTCGTGGGCGAGTCTCCGCCTCCTTGACCGACCGGATCGCTACTGCGCCGGGATCAGGGGTACTCGGCGGAAGTGAGCGTCGTCACGGTTTACGGCAGGAAAAACATCCGTGACCATGGGACTGGACAGGAAAATTTCCCGGGCTGCCTCTTGATGGCGGAAACCGGGTATGCATACGGTGTCCATACGCGAGGTTCTCCCGTGGAGGATGGGACATGACGGAAATTCTTGTGCAGGCGGCTTTGAAGGGGCAGATTCCTTCGTCGACGAGGGTGATCGAGCATCCGGCTTGGCCCGTGCTCAAGGATGCCGTGGAGCAGATCCGGCCATGGCAGAGCAAGGACGGGTCGATCGACTTCGCGGCCGAGGGCGCCCCCGCCCAGGCTGACGCCGAGGCCGCCGTACGGCGTGTCGTCGAGGCGGTCGAGCAGCTCTCCCCGCTGCTCCCGCACGACAAGGCCTACCACGAGGCCGTGGTGCAGGACCTGCGCCGCTGGTCCGAGGGCGGCTTCGAGGTGCCGGACTTCCTGGACTCCCTGCTGGCCTTCCAGCCCGCCGCGAACCGCGCGGACGGCCTGCAGCACCTGGTCGTCTTCCCGATGTACACGCAGAACGGCAACCTGGACCGCAACCTGGAGGCGGTCGTGCTGCGCATGGTCTGGCCGGACTGGCTGGCCGAGCTGGAGCGCACCCGCTACGACAACCCCTTGTTCTGCGGCATCACGTTCGAGGACTTCACCTCCGGTTACGACACCAACTCGGCCGTCCTCTTCCCGGAGACCATCGCCGTACGCGAGGCGCCGGAACGTTTCTCCTGGGGTGGCATCTTCTGCGACCGCGAGGCCGCCCGCTTCCGCCGGGTCACCGAGGCCGCCGTCGACATCCTGGGCCTTCAGCTGCCCGAGGACATCGCCGCGATGGTCCACGACCAGAAGCGCTGCGAAGAGGCCTTCGTGCTGTGGGACATGGTCCACGACCGCACCCACAGCCACGGCGACCTGCCGTTCGACCCCTTCATGATCAAGCAGCGCCAGCCGTTCTGGATGTACGGCCTGGAGGAGCTGCGCTGCGACCTCACCGCCTTCAAGGAGGCCGTCAAGCTCCAGGCGGACGGCGTCCCGCAGGCCCGTGACGTGCAGTACGCGGTGCTCTTCGACCGGATGTTCCGCTTCCCGGTCACCGGCGACCGCAACCGCAACTACGACGGCCTCGGCGGCCAGCTGCTCTTCGCCTACCTGCACAAGCACGACGTGCTGCGCTGGACCGACAACAAGCTCGCCATCGACTGGGAGCGCGCCCCGCAGGTCACCAACCAGCTGTGCGCCGAGATCGAGATGCTCTACAAGGACGGCATCGACCGCCCGAAGCTGGTGCACTGGTTCGCCGGCTACGAGCTGGTCTCCACCTACCTCGCCCCGCACCCCGGCTCCAAGTGGGCCAAGGGCCCGGACGCGCTGGACCTGACCCAGCCGCCGCGCAAGCTCGTGGACGACGTGCTTCCGGACGAGTTTCCGCTGAGCATGTTCTACGAGGCCCTGTCCAAGAAGCTGAAGAATGTGATCGCCGCCACCAGGGGCATCACGGCGGACAGCGCCGAGCCGGTCGCCGCATGAGCGACCGCGTCCAGAACACTGCTGCGAACAAGGGGAAGAACATGGTGGGGAACGGGTCTCTCAGCGGTGCGGTGATCGCGGTGGCCGGCGCGGGCGGACCCGCCGGGCACGCGACGCTGGTCCGGCTCGCCGAGGCCGGCGCGGTCGTCGTCGGCGCCGACAACAATCCCGTGCGCCTGGCGGAGGCCGTGGACGCGGCCCGCTACGCGCGCGGCGGCGCCACGGTCACCGGCGAGACGGTCGACCTGCTCGACCTGGACAACACCCGGGCCTGGGCCGACCGGATCGAGAAGGAACACGGCCGGATCGACGGCCTGGTCCACCTGGTCGGCGGCTGGCGCGGCAGCGCGACCTTCGCCGAGACCGACCTCGCGGACTGGGACCTGCTGGAGAAGCTGCTGATCCGCACCGTCCAGCACACCTCGCTGGCCTTCTACGACGCCCTGCAGCGCAGCGACCGCGGCCGCTATCTGCTGATCAGCGCCGCCGGCGCGTCGAAGCCCACCGCGGGCAACGCGGCCTACTCCGCGGCCAAGGCCGCCGCCGAGGCCTGGACGCTCGCCATGGCCGACGGCTTCCGCAAGGCCGGGATCACCGAGGGCGCTGAGGGACCGCGCTCGGCGGCTGCCATCCTGGTGGTGAAGGCGCTGGTGCACGACGCGATGCGCGCCGAACGCCCCAACGCGAAGTTCGCGGGCTTCACGGACGTCAAGGACCTGGCCGAGGCCATCGAGGGCGTCTGGGGCAAGACCGCCGCCGAAGTGAACGGAAACCGCCTGTGGCTGACCGAGAAGCCGTGAACCCTCCCAAGACCGACGCGCGTCGCCACCACGACCCGCAGGTCCGCGGTTTCGCCAGTGACAACTACGCCGGAGCCCACCCCGAGGTGCTGGCCGCCCTGGCCCTGGCCAACGGCGGCCATCAGGTGGCGTACGGCGAGGACGAGTACACCGAGAACCTCCAGCGGATCATCCGCGGCCACTTCGGCTCGACCGCGGAGGCCTTCCCGGTCTTCAACGGCACCGGCGCGAACGTCGTCGCGCTCCAGGCGGTCACCGACCGCTGGGGCGCGGTGATCTGCGCCGAGAGCGCGCACATCAACGTCGACGAGGGCGGCGCCCCCGAGCGCATGGGCGGTCTGAAGCTGCTCACCGTGCCCACGCCCGACGGCAAGCTCACGCCCGAGCTGATCGACCGGCAGGCGTACGGCTGGGACGACGAGCACCGCGCCATGCCGCAGGTCGTCTCGATCACCCAGAGCACGGAGCTGGGCACGCTCTACACGCCGGACGAGATCCGGGCGATCTGCGAGCACGCCCACGCCCACGGCATGAAGGTGCACCTGGACGGTTCGCGCATAGCCAACGCGGCCGCCTCGCTGAACGTGCCCATGCGGACGTTCACCAACGCGGTCGGCGTCGACATCCTCTCGCTGGGCGGGACCAAGAACGGCGCCGTCTTCGGCGAGGCGGTCGTGGTCATCAACCAGGACGCGGTGCGGCAGATGAAGCACCTGCGGAAGATGTCGATGCAGCTGGCCTCCAAGATGCGCTTCGTGTCGGTGCAGTTGGAGGCGCTGCTGGCGAAGGACCTGTGGCTGCGCAACGCCCGGCACGCCAACGAGATGGCCCAGCGCCTCGCCGAGGGCGTGCGCGCGGTGCACGGGGTGGAGATCCTCTACCCGGTGCAGGCCAACGGTGTCTTCGCGAAGCTTCCGCACGACGTGAGCGAGCGGCTGCAGAAGCGGTTCCGGTTCTACTTCTGGGACGAGGCCGCCGGCGTGGTGCGCTGGATGTGCTCCTTCGACACCACGGAGGAGGACGTCGACGCCTTCGTGGCGGCGCTCAAGGAGGAGATGGCACGCTAGCCCCGGATTGTGCATAGATATGCGGTCACCTGAAAAGTCATTGACGCTCGGGTGGCCGCGTTTCTATGCTCTGCGTCCATGGAGCTGATCCAGAACATCGCCGACCTCTCCGCCTACCTGGCCGCCGACGAGGTCATCGACCATCACCACCCCGTCGTCCGGGAGACGGCCGCCCGACTGGCCGACGGAGCAGCGGACTCGTATGCCTATGCACGCGCTGCCTATGAATTCGTGCGCGACACCATCCCGCACTCCGCTGACGCCGGCGACCCGCGCGTCACCTGGCGCGCCTCGGACGTACTGGAGCAGCGCACCGGCATCTGCTACGCCAAGGCCCACGCCCTGGCCGCGCTGCTGCGGGCCGAGGACATCCCGACGGCCCTGTGCTACCAACGGCTGATGCACGACGACGGCAGCGGTCACGCCGTACACGGCCTCGTCGCCGTACGCTTCCACGGCGCCTGGCACCGGCAGGATCCGCGCGGCAACAAGCCGGGTGTGGACGCGCGGTTCTCCCTGGACGGCGAACGGCTGGCCTGGATCCCCGACCCCGCGTCCGGGGAGGCGGACTATCCGGTCCTGTACGCCGAGCCGCATCCGCTCGTCCTCGGGGCCCTGAAGGCCGCGCCGGACCGGTCGTACCTGTGGAAGACACTGCCGGACGCGCTCTGAGGCGGACGGTGCCCCACCCCGCCCGCGGCCCATGAGTCACGGGGCCTCTACGACGCCGAACGGGCCCATCTCGCCCACTGCGGCAGGCCGGTGAGCGGGTCCGTCCAGGGCCATCTCATGGACGGGCGGCGCCAGCCAGACCGCCTTGGTCGCACGTGCCCGCAGCACGGCGAACCTCGGCCGAACGCCGCAGGCTCAGTGCGCCTCGGCCGCGCGCAGTTGCTCCGCGGTCGGTGCCGTACCCCCCAGGTGGGCCGGCAGCCACCAGGAGTCCTCGGCGCCCTTGGGACGACCGGGGTAGGCGCGCTGGGCGGCATCCAGGAGATCCTGGACGGTCTCGCGGAGGCGGCGGGTGATGGCGCCCGCGTACTGGTCGCGAGGTGCCTCGACCGGCTCGCCGACGCGGATCGTGACGGGCAGGTGGTTGCGCTTGAAGTTGCGGGGGTGGCCCTTCGTCCACAGGCGCTGCGTGCCCCACACGGCCATCGGGACGAGCGGGACGCCCGCTTCCTGGGCGAGGCGTGCCGCGCCCGACTTGAAGCTCTTCAGGGTGAAGGACTGGGAGATCGTGGCCTCCGGGAAGACCCCGATGACCTCGCCGGAGCGCAGCGAGTCCAGCGCGTGCGCGTAGGCTGCCTCGCCCTGGCCCCGGTCCACCGGGATGTGCTTCATGCCGCGCATCAGCGGGCCGGAGACCTTGTGCCGGAAGACCGACTCCTTGGCCATGAACCGCACCAGGCGCTTCTGCGGCAGGGCCGCCAGGCCGTTGAAGACGAAGTCCAGGTAGCTGATGTGATTGCTCACCAGCACGGCGCCGCCCGAGCGCGGGATGTTCGCCGACCCCTGGCAGTCGATCTTCAGGTCCCAGACCTTGAACAGCGTCCTGGCGAATCCGACGACGGGACGGTAGACCAGCTCTGCCATGGGCGGGGTGGACCCTTTCTGCTCTGCTCGGGAAAGGGGGATCCCGGCGGGAAAGTTACGCAGCCGTAGGTTTACGGCGTCTCGCAGATCGTGCCCGAAGAACGGACCGGTAGCCAGTCCTGGTGCCCCGCGGCGGCGAGATCCTCGTCACGTCGGCCTACATCCCACCTCGGATCCTTTGGTCCCCTTTACTCCGCCCGCACCGTGGCCCTCTTCAGCAGCAGGAACATCTCGCACCCCAGGCAGTACCCGAACGCCGCGTTCAGGAAGGCGGCGGCGAGCGCCAGCGCCGTCGCGGCCAGTCCCAGCCACTGCGGCCCGACGGTGAACCCGACCAGCCCGAGCCCCGCGAACACCAGCCCCACCGCCTGCGCGAACCGCGGCGGCTCCGGTGCCTCGAACTCCCTCGGCGGTCCCAGCCGCGGCCGTACGGCCGTGCGGAACGCCCAGCCGTACGGCGATCGCTGCACACCCCCGGCCGCGCCGAGCGCGAACGCCAGCGTCTGCCAGCCCAGCAGCCAGGCGTTCTGTGTGATCAGGGCCACGGCCAGCACGGCCGTCGTCACGGCCGCCCCGAAGCGCGGCCCTCTCACGTCGATGTCCATGAAGCCAGCATTCCGCAACGGGAACTCTCGCGGGAGGCGGGAATCTTTGCAGTCTGATGAATGCTTGTGCCCATGATGGCCGGACTGGTGGTGTGTGTGGCGGTGTTCGTCGTGGCGAGCGCCTTCGGAGTGCTGCACAAGCGGCGGAGCGGGAGAGTGCGGGTGCGCGGGCGGGACGACGGCGTGCGGCTGGGAGCCGCCGAACTGGGCGGCGAACTGGGGGAGCGGGCCACGCTCGTGCAGTTCTCGAGTGCCTTCTGCGCGCCCTGCCGGGCCACCTGGCGCATCCTCGGCGAGGTGGCGGAGATGGTGCCCGGCGTGACACACGTCGAGATCGACGCCGAGGCCCACCTGGGTCTCGTACGGGAACTGGAGATTCTCAAGACGCCCACCGTGCTCGTCCTCGACGCGGGCGGCCGCGTGGTGCGGCGCGCCACCGGGCAGCCCCGCAAGGCCGACGTCATCGCGGCTCTGGGGGAGGCGGTGTGAGGGTGCATCAGGCAGCGGTACGGCGCCTTCCGGATCCCGGATCGCACTTGACTGTGCGCACCACCTATCGTCAGCCTGACCGTATGCCGATCGAACTCCTTCTCCACGGGCGGGTCCACGTCGACCTCGCCCGCACCGCGAGCGCGTGCTGTCCGGGCTGTTGAGCAGCTACGCATCGGCACGTCCCCCTCGGCAGAAGGACAACTCCATGACGGCCACGCCCGAACTCGGCACCCCTCAGCTCGCCTCGCCCGACCTGCTGCGCTCGACCTTCCGCCGGCACGCCGCCGGTGTCGCGGTGATCACCGCGCGCGGTGCCTCCGGTCCGGTCGGCTTCACCGCCACCTCCCTCACCTCGGTCTCCGCCGAGCCCCCGCTGGTCTCCTTCGGCATCGGCACAGGCGCGTCCAGTTGGCCCGCGATAGCCGAGACGGAGCATGTCGGCGTGCACATACTCGGTGAGCACCAGGGCGAGCTGGCCGCCACCTTCGCCCGTAGCGGCGCCGACCGCTTCGGGGCGCCCACGGTCTGGCGCGAGGGCCCGGAAGGCGTACCGGTGCTCGACGACGTGCTCGCCTGGCTGGTCTGCCGGATCGTCGGCCGCGTCCCTGCCGGTGATCACCGGATCGTGCTCGCCGAGGTCGTTCTCGGTGACCCCTCGGGCGCCGGCCGCCCGCTCCTCTACCACCAGGGCCGCTTCAACGGCCTGCGGGATTGATCACGCCCGTCGCCCCTGCGCGCGCGTCGAGTTCCGGTTACGCTGCGTTGCGAAGGTCACAGTTCAAAGCGCTTGCTTAGCGGGCATGAACTGGGTGTACTGACGAGTAATATTTCGTTCGGAGCGCGCGGACGCCCCGATCGGGATCGGCCGCTTGAGGCGCCTATGCTGCCTGCAAGAGGCAGCCCGGAAATGACGATGCAGTAGGAGAGCCGGCGTGAGCTTGAGGATCGTTGTCACTGTGAAGTACGTGCCCGACGCCACTGGCGACCGGCACTTCGCCGATGACCTGACCGTCGACCGCGACGACGTGGACGGTCTGCTCTCCGAACTGGACGAGTACGCGGTCGAGCAGGCGCTGCAGATCGCGGAGGACGCGGACGACGCCGAGGTCACCGTCCTGACGGTCGGCCCCGAGGACGCCAAGGACGCGCTCCGCAAGGCCCTGTCCATGGGTGCCGACAAGGCCATCCACGTCGAGGACGACGACCTGCACGGCACCGACGCCATCGGCACCTCCCTGGTGCTGGCCAAGGCGATCGAGAAGGCCGGCTACGACCTGGTGATCTCCGGCATGGCCTCCACCGACGGCACCGGCGGTATCGTCCCGGCCCTCGTGGCCGAGCGGCTCGGCGTCCCGCAGGTCACCCTGCTCTCCGAGGTCTCCGTCGAGGACGGGACGGTCAAGGGCCGCCGCGACGGCGACGCCGCCAGCGAGCAGCTCGAGGCCTCCCTCCCGGCCGTCGTCTCCGTGACCGACCAGTCGGGCGAGGCGCGTTACCCGTCCTTCAAGGGCATCATGGCGGCCAAGAAGAAGCCGGTGGAGTCCTGGGACCTGTCCGACCTGGACATCGAGGCCGAGGAGGTCGGCCTGGACGGCGCGTTCACCAAGGTCGACGAGGCCAACGAGCGTCCGGCCCGCACGGCCGGCACCATCGTCAAGGACGAGGGCGAGGGCGGCAAGCAGCTCGCTGAGTTCCTCGCGAGCCAGAAGTTCATCTAAGGGCTCGCCCCGCTGACCGCCCCTCAACTTCGTTACGCAGGAGAGCAATCCCATGGCTGAAGTCCTCGTCTACGTCGACCACGTGGACGGCGCCGTCCGCAAGCCCACCCTCGAGCTGCTGACCCTGGCCCGCCGCATCGGCGAGCCCGTCGCCGTCGCGCTGGGCAACGGCGCCGCCGACACCGCCGCCGCGCTCGCCGAGCACGGCGCGGTGAAGGTCCTCACGCACGACGCCTCCGAGTACGCCGACTACCTGGTCGTGCCGAAGGTGGACGCCCTGCAGGCCGCCTACGAGGCCGTCTCCCCGGCCGCCGTGCTGGTCCCGTCCTCCGCCGAGGGCAAGGAGATCGCCGCCCGCCTGGCGCTGCGCATCGGCTCCGGCATCATCACCGACGCCGTCGACCTCGAGGCCGGCGACGAGGGCCCGGTGGCCACCCAGTCGGTGTTCGCCGCGTCCTTCACCACCAAGTCCCGCGTCATCAAGGGCACCCCGGTCATCACCGTCAAGCCGAACTCGGCCGCCGTCGAGGCCGCCCCGGCCGCCGGTGCGGTCGAGGCGCTCGCCGTGTCCTTCTCGGACAAGGCGACCGGCACCAAGGTCACCGCGCGCACCCCGCGTGAGTCGACGGGCCGTCCGGAGCTGACCGAGGCCGCGATCGTGGTCTCCGGTGGCCGTGGCGTGAACGGCGCCGAGAACTTCTCGATCATCGAGGCGCTCGCCGACTCCCTCGGTGCGGCCGTCGGCGCCTCGCGTGCCGCCGTCGACGCCGGCTGGTACCCGCACACCAACCAGGTCGGCCAGACCGGTAAGTCGGTCTCGCCGCAGCTGTACATCGCCAACGGCATCTCCGGCGCGATCCAGCACCGCGCCGGTATGCAGACCTCCAAGACGATCGTGGCCGTCAACAAGGACGCCGAGGCCCCGATCTTCGAGCTGGTCGACTACGGCGTCGTCGGCGACCTCTTCGACGTCGTCCCCCAGCTGACCGAGGAGATCAAGGCCCGCAAGGGCTGAGCCCGGCCAGGCGCTGTCCGAGGCCCCGGTGACCTGCGCGGTCACCGGGGCCTCGGTGCATCCTGATGACGGATCCCCCGATTCCTCCGGCGGCCGACCAGGGTCCGGACGGGGTGTTGACCAGCGAGAACCACCCGGATAACTTCATTCTGCGGATTATCGATTCCGTACAGCGGAAAACTGGAGGGTGTGGGATGGGTCAGCAGGAGAAGGTGGCGACGAGCCTCGCGGGCGCCGTCAGCGAGGAGATCAGCGCCTCCCTCGCACCGGTCGACGCGGAGCTCGAGCGCCGCTACCCCGGGGACCCCGGCACCCGGCAGCCCGTCCACACCGTCTACGTCCCCGGTGACGCCTTCGCCGCCGGCACCATCCGCTCCTGGGGCGACCAGGCCCTGGCCGCCCTCGACGAGCACGCCCCCGACGCCGCCTCCTTCGCGGCCGTCCTCGGCCTCGCCGACGAACTCGCCGAGCCGGTCTACTCGCGCGTCCGCGCCAAGCTGGAGCGCGAGCCCATCGAGGACCTGCGCGTCGACTTCGAGGACGGCTACGGCCCCCGCCCCGACGCCGAGGAGGACGCGACGGCGGCCCGCGCGGCCCGCCTGATCGCGGAGGCGTACCAGAACGGCACGGCGGCGCCGTACATGGGCATCCGCATGAAGTGCATGGAAGCGGCCGTCCGCGCCCGGGGCATCCGCACCCTCGACGTCTTCCTCACCGGGCTGATGGAGGCGGGCGGCCTGCCTGAAGGGCTGGTCCTCACCCTGCCCAAGGTGACGTACGCCGAGCAGGTCGGCGCCTTCGTACGGCTCCTGGAGGCCTTCGAGAAGGCGCACGGGCTTCAGGCCGGGCGGCTCGGCTTCGAGATCCAGATCGAGACCAGCCAGTCCATCCTCGCCACCGACGGCACGGCGACTGTCGCCCGGATGATCCAGGCCGCCGAGGGCCGCGCCACCGGACTGCACTACGGCACCTTCGACTACAGCGCCTGCCTCGGCGTGTCCGCCGCCTACCAGGCCAGCGACCACCCGGCCGCCGACCACGCCAAGGCGATCATGCAGGTCGCGGCGGCGGGCACCGGCGTACGCGTCTCCGACGGCTCGACGAACGTCCTGCCCGTCGGCCCGACGGCCAAGGTCCACGACGCCTGGCGGCTGCACTACGGCCTCACCCGCCGCGCCCTCGCCCGCGCCTACTACCAGGGCTGGGACATGCACCCGGGTCACATCCCGACCCGCTACGCCGCCGTCTTCGCCTTCTACCGCGAGGGCTTCGAGCAGGCCGCCGGCCGCCTCGCCCGGTACGCGGGCCGCGTCGGCGGCGACGTGATGGACGAGCCCGCCACCGCCAAGGCCCTCAGCGGTTATCTGCTGCGCGGCCTGGACTGCGGTGCCCTCGACATCGCCGAGGTCGCCCGCCTGACCGGCCTGACCCGCGCCGACCTGGAGGGCTTCGCGGCGCCCCGGCGCGGCGACCTGACCGCCTCGGCCCAGCGCACGTAGCGGCGGAGACAGCCGAGTCCGCCACCGCCCCGGACGCCGACCCGGGGCGGTGGGGCGTGCGTGGTGGCTCAGTCCGGCCCGGCGTACGGTTCGAGCCCCGACCGCGTCACCCACCTCTGCTCGGCGAACAGCCGTGTGCCCAGTGGGCTCAGCCCGGGATCCGCCTGGACCCGGGCGACGAACTCCTCCGGCGTGACCCCGAACAGCTCCCGCAACGGGGCGGATTCCAGGAGGAGTTCGGTGAGTAAGGGGCGCTGTCCCGGATGCCGGCGCGGCACACCGGCGCCGTCACGCAGGACCCCGTGCCGGTTGACGTACGAGTACACACCCAAGAGCACCGTGCCGTCCGGCAGTTCGACCCGCACGTCCCGCGCGGGCAGCCAGACCCGCCAGAAGTTGGGCTCACTCGCGTCGATCGCCTCCAGCTGGCGCCGGTCCAGCCAGATGACGAACAACTCCCTTGACACATCGGGGCACTTGACGGGAGACGCGGAGATATAGCCCATGAGGCTGACGTGCCCCGAGACGCCCACGTCGAGGCCCGTCACCCGCGTGCGCACCATCGGCAGCGGGGAGTCGATCCCGGACCCGGCCATCTTGTACCGCAGGTGGCCCGGACAGGCGTTGGAGCCGACGGCGAGCACCGGCACCCGGTCGTCGTACACCAGGCGCTCCAGCGGGAGCATCCGGTCGCCGTGCAGTAGCCCGGAGTCGGCGGGCCAGGCGCCGGGATAGGTCAGCGGATGGTCGCGGGGGGTCTCGGCGAGGCCGAGCTCCGCCAGGGTGCGTCCCGTCATGCGCGGCTCAGTCGGCCGGCGGCAGCTCGCCCGAGCCGCGCGTGATCAGCCGGGTGGGCAGTTCGATGCGCTCCGGGGTGACGAGGCCGCCGTCCAGCTGACGGAAGAGGCGCTCGGCGGCCGTACGGCCGAGGGCGGCCGCGTCCTGGGCGACGACCGTGACGCCCGGCTGGAGCAGGTCGGCGAGTTCGAAGTCGTCGAAGCCGACCAGGGCGACCCGGCGGGACTGCTCGGCCAGGACCCGGATCACGGTGACCGTCACCCGGTTGTTGCCCGTGAAGATCGCGGTGACGGGCGCGGGCCCGGAGAGCATCTCCTCCGCCGCCCTGCGCACCCGCTCCGGGTTCGTCTGCCCGAGGGACATCCAGGCGTCCTCGACCGGTATCCCGGCGTCTTCCATGGCCGCCCGGTAGCCGCGCAGCCGTTCGGCGGCGGTGTGGATGCGGGGCATGTCGCCGATGAACCCGATGCGGCGGTGGCCGTGCGCGATCAGATGGGCCACGCCACCCCGGGCACCGCCGAAGCTGTCCGACAGGACCACGTCGGCGTCGATCCGCCCGGCCGGACGGTCCACGAACACCGTCGCCACGCCGGCCCTGATCTCCGGCTCGAGATAGCGGTGGTCGTCCCCGGCCGGGATGACGACCAGCCCGTCCACCCGCCGTGCGCACAGCGCCAGCGCCAGTTCCTGCTCGCGCTCCGGGTCCTCGGCGCTGGAGCCGTTGATGAGCAGGGCGCCATGGGCCCGGGCCACCTCCTCGACGGCGCGGCTGAGCGGGCCGTAGAACGGGTCGGCGAGGTCCTCCAGCACCAGGCCGATGCTCGCCGTACGGCCCTTGCGCAGCACCCGGGCGCTGTCGTTGCGGCGGAAGCCCAGCGCGTCGATGGCCTCCTGCACCCGGCGCTCGGTGTCCGGGGTGACGCCGGGCTCGCCGTTGACCACCCGGGAGACCGTCTTCAGTCCGACACCGGCCCGTGCCGCCACGTCCTTCATCGTCGGGCGGTTGCCGTAGCGGGTGCCGGGCAGGCGGTCTGCGGGGCGAGTGGTGTCGGGCACGATACGGCGTCCTGTCCTGTCGTCTCGTCCGGTGGGCTTGTTCGTCCGGTCCGCGCGGCCGGTGGGTCCCCGGTGTGTGCCGAGGGGGTGCGCCGAGCCGGCGGTTCGTATGAGGATGTGGCGTCGAGCATAGAGCCTGGACAACGTTGTCAGATGCGAGAGAGACTGTCCACCGCTGTCTGTCGGCCTGCGCCCCCACCGCTTGACCGGCCTTTCCCTTTGGTTCTCAAGCTTCGACGGGGAGATCTGACTCTCATGCACACCGACCTCGTGGCGGCCCTGGACATCGGTGGCACCAAGATCGCCGGCGCCCTGGTGGACGACGGCGGCCGCATCCTGGCGCGCGCTCAGCGCGGTACGCCCGCCCAGCAGGATGGCGAAACGGTCATGCGGGCCGTGGAGGAGGTGCTCGGCGAGCTCGCCGGCTCGCCGCTGTGGGGCCGCGCCGGTGCCCTCGGCATCGGCAGCGCCGGCCCGGTGGACGCCTCGGCGGGCACCGTCAGCCCGGTGAACGTGCCGGGCTGGCGCGACTACCCGCTGGTCGACCGGGTGCGCGCGGCGACCGGCGGCCTCCCGGTCGAGCTGATCGGCGACGGCGTCGCGATCACCGCGGCCGAGCACTGGCAGGGCGCGGCGCGCGGCCACGACAACGCGCTGTGCATGGTGGTCTCCACGGGCGTCGGCGGCGGCCTGGTCCTGAACGGGCAGCTGCATCCCGGCCCGACCGGCAACGCCGGGCACATCGGCCACATCAGTGTCGACCTCGACGGCGACCCGTGCCCGTGCGGCTCGCGGGGCTGTGTGGAGCGCATCGCCAGCGGCCCCAACATCGCCCGCCGCGCCCTGGAACAGGGCTGGCGTCCGGGCCCCGACGGCGACACCTCGGCCGCCGCGGTGGCCGCCGCCGCCCGCGCGGGCGACCCGGCCGCCGTGGCCTCCTTCGAGCGCGCGGCCCAGGCTTTGGCCGCCGGCATCGCGGCCACCGCGACCCTGGTCGAGATCGACATCGCGGTCATCGGCGGCGGCGTCGGCAATGCGGGCGACATCCTCCTCGCCCCCCTGCGCAAGGCCCTCACCGACTACGCGACCCTCTCCTTCGTCCGGCGCCTGACGGTCGTGCCCGCACAGATGGGAACGGACGCGGGGCTGGTGGGGGCGGCTGCGGCGGCCTTGCGCGTCGCCGCCCCAACCTCCCTGTGAAAAACGGAAGTTGACGCTCCATTCGGCGGTTGGCGCTCCGTTGGCCGTCTGTTGGAGCCGTCCAGGAAGATCCCTCATGTGCGGCGAACGCTGCACATGAGGGAGGGAACGGAACATGAACGCACGCAGCATCGTGCGCCGGGCCGCCGTCGGGGCCGGCACGCTGGCCGGAGTCGCCACGCTGGTGCTGGGCGGCGGCGGGGTCGCCTCCGCCGAGACCACGCAGTACACGGTCTGGAGCAACGGCTGCTCGGGCAGCCTCATGACCCAGTACGTGTCGGGCGGCGGGGGCTGGCAGGTCCGGAACTACGTGAACAACAGCGGTGGCAGCACCACCTGTTCGGGCTGGATCGACTGGGCCCCGGATGGCGACACCAACCACTTCTACGGGCTGCAGAACCGGGTCTGGGTCGACCCGTGGAACACCCAGGAGTCCACCTATATCCCGGACAACGACCCCGCGCTGGCCCGCGTCTGCGTGCAGGCGAACGGCGACAACTACGCGCGCTGCACCGCGTGGTGGTAGGCCGATGACAGTCACCGCGTGATCGTCGAGGGTGGTGAACACCCGACGATCACGCGGTGACCTCGGTCAGGGCCCGTCGCTCAGCACGTGAGCTTCGCGTCCGCCCAGTCCGCGTGGTCGTAGTCGATGCCGTCCCCGCCGTCGGTGACGACGAGGCGGACGACCTGGGCCCCGGTCACGTCGGCTGACATGGCCTGGGCGGGTGTCGCGTGGGTGAGCACACCGGTCGACGCGGCCTTCCTGCCGTCCGCCAGGATCTCGAAGGCGACGGTTCCCCGGGTGCCCGTCTCGTCGTCGAGGCCCACCCGGGCGGTGACCGTCGAGCACCTGCCGCCGGTGTAGAACTCGACGGCACTTTCGGCATGGACGCCGAGCCCCTTGGCGTACACGGCCCCGCCGACGGTGATCGGATGCCCGTCGCCCGCAGCGTTCTCGCCGTTGCTGGTGTCACGCTCCACCGGCCCCCAGCCGTTGGTGGTCGACAGCCAGGGCAGGTCGCTCAGGTACGACGTCCCGGCGGGCGGCCGTACCACCACCGACGCGGTGAGCGGGAGGGCGGCGGTGACCCGCTGACCGGATGGTGAGCGGTAGCGCGCCCGGAGCGTGAGGTCGTAGGAGCCCGTCGGGGTCCCGGCCGGGGCGGTCACGTTCCACTCGGTGCGCAGGGTGCGGCCGGTGGCCAAGGCGGCAGCCGTTGTCGCCGTGGTGGGCCGTACGGTCCAGCCGTCGGGGGCGGTAAGGGACACGGAGACCCCGCGCGCGGGCGTCCGGCCGAGGTCGGTGACCGTGCCGGTCAGCGTGGCCGGAGTGGCCGCCTCCAGCAACGGACTGCCGTCCAGGCCGAGTTCGGCCGCCGGCGGGTAGGCCGCCCAGCGCCGGTCGGCCGCGACGCGCAGCAGCACCGTGCCGTGGGCCGGGACGGTGGCCGCGATGGTGCCGGCGGTGTTGGAGCCGCTGTGCCGCCACAGGTCCCGCAGGGTGTAGGCAGGGGCGCCGGGCAGGCCGACGGCGGTCGCGGTGGTGGCGATCCGCTGGGCGGTACCGGACTCGTTGAAGAGGGCCACCGCGCGGCTGCCGTCCTTCAACTCCTTGGCGATCACCCAGCGCCCGCCCGCGGAGGAGACGACCGTGCCCTGCTTGCCGAGCGGGTCCTGGTCGACGGCGATGACCTCCTTGTTGTCCAGGATGTCGAAGGTCGCCTGGGTGGCCTTGCGCAGGTCGGTGCCGATGAGCAGCGGCGCGGCCATGACCGACCAGAGGGAGAAGTGCGAGCGGTACTCGGTGTCCGTCATGCCGCCGTTGCCGACCTCCAGCATGTCGGGGTCGTTCCAGTGGCCGGGGCCGGCGTTGGGCGCGAGCGGCAGGTTCTGCTTGAGGATCGACACCATCGAACCCCAGTTGTCGCTGATGTCACCGGTGGTCCGCCAGAGGTGACCGACGTCCGCCGCCCACTCCCAGGGCTTGTTCTCGCCCCATTCGCAGATGCTGTAGACGATGGGCCGGCCGGTCGCCTTGAGCGCGTCCCGCATGGTCCGGTAGCGCTGTTTGGCGTCGACGCCGAGGTTGTTGCAGTTGTCGTACTTCAGGTAGTCCACGCCCCAGTCGGCGAACTGCCGTGCGTCGCTGTACTCGTGGCCGAGCGCGCCGGGGAAGCCCGCGCTGTTGCAGGTCTTGACGCCGGCGCTGGTGTAGATGCCGAGCTTGAGGCCCTTGGCGTGGACGTAGTCGGCGACGGCCTTGATGCCGTTCGGGAAGCGGGCCGGGTCGGGCACCAGCTTGCCGTTCGCGTCGCGGTCCGGCAGGGCCCAGCAGTCGTCCAGGTTGACGTACTGATACCCCGCGTTCTTCAGGCCCTTGGCCACGAAGAGGTCCGCGATCCCCTTGACCATGGCCTCGTTGAAGTCGGCCCGGCAGTGCGTGGAGTTCCAGTTGTTGAAGCCCATCGGCGGGGTGAGGGCGAGGCCGTCGGCCAGGGCGGGCGTGGCGGGGGCCTGTGCGGGGGCCGCGACGGCCGGGGCGGCGAGGCCCGCCGTGCACAGCAGCCCGGCGGTGAGCGCTCCGGCCAGTCTTCGGCGGGTGGTGCGGGTCGTGCGGGTCGTGCGGGTGTGAGGGTGACGCATCGTTGACGTTCCTCCGACTCGCGAGACGTGGCTGACGACATGAGCGCCGCCTGGGCGTCATGTATGCGTCAGCTGTGCGCGTTTACGGTAGGACCTGTCGGAGTGTGTTGGAAGAGGCGTGCCTAACTGTTCGATATCTCGTCAGAAGCCTTGACTGCTGCGCTGATTCACTCTGTGGGCTTGCTGAGTGTTCGGATGTGTTCGCTTCCGGAGGTCATGCCTCGTCGCCGACGCGGCCCCAACCCGGGAGTGGTGGCTGGGGCCAGGCGGGCGGAGGCGGCAGGAGCCGGTCCGGGTCGCCGGTTCTCAGTACGTCCGCCGGAAGCCGTCCCGTGAGCCAGCCGAGCACCTGGTGCCCCGCCCCGGTGACCGAGGGGCCGTCCGCCGCCACGGACCAGCGCCGGCCGAGGTCCACCGCCTCCACCGAGGCGAGGGGAAAGCCCTGGGCCCGTAGCGTGCCGAGGGTGTCGTCCAGCGCCCAGGAGACGTAGGTGTCCGGCCACTGCTCCGTGCCGTACCCGATGCCGAGGTCCAGGTGGTGGGTCTCCAACTCCCGCAGACAGCGCAGCAGGAGGTACCAGGCCGGGTGCCGCCAGCCGGCCAGCGCCGCGACCAGCCGGTCCCACGCGGGTGCGGGCATCGCGCGCGCGTGGGACGTGAACCGGTCGAGGCTCTCCCGCAGCAGGGCCGTGAGCCGGTCGGCGGGCAGTGCCGCGTTCCGCTCCAGCGCCGCGGCCGCTGTCGCCGCGTCCGCGCGCGGGCCCGGTGTTCGACCGGTGCGCGCGAGCCCCAGCAGCCACACATAGGCGTCGGCGCTGTGGGCGACATGGGCGAGCACCTGACCGCGCGTCCACCCGGGCAGCCCCGACGGGGCGCGCAGGCCGGCGTCGGACAGGGCGGCCGCGGACCGCACGAGCCGGTCGCCGGACCGTATGACGATGCCGACGGGATCGCCACCGGAGCCGAAGGGCGCACGACCGCTCACCTGAACTCGCATACGACCTCGATCCGTCCGACGATGTGTGCGTTGAACTCGTCGAGTTCCTGGGCCGGCACCCACAGCTCCAGGATGGTCTCGCCGCCGGCCTGCCGGACCGGATAGCGAGCGACGAACTCCGTGTCGACCTCGAAGCGGGTCACGAAACCGGCGCCGTCGTGTCTGACATTCCAGTCCCGGGCGATCCGGATCGCGTAGTCCTCGTTGAGGACCGGATAGAAGATCGGCTGCTCGGGCAGCCGGGGCGGCCATGCGCGCCAGTCGAGTGCGCGTACCAGCTCCAGTTCCTCGGGGCCGGTCGGGCGCCAGAGGGTCGTGGTGGAGCGGCGGCTGGTCATGGCTGTCGTCTTCCTCGGACGGTCACGGCAGTTCTGGACCGGACGATACGCGCGGGATGATCGCCGGGGCCACGGAATATCCCCGCGCCGCCCGCCCTGGACACGACGATCGACCCGGAGCACGGAACCGCGCTGGTGCGCGTGACCCGAAGGCCGCTTCCGTAGTTGATCAGCACATGAAGAAGCGCAGCATTCTCGCCCTCGCCACCCTGGCCACCGGATTCGTCGTGGCCGCCGTCACCCCGTCCCACGCGGCCGACGAAGGCCCCCTCGGGGACCTGGGCGTCCAGGACACCGTCCACTCGGCCGGTGACCTCGTCAGCCAGGACAGCCTCTCCCCGGTCGGCGACCACGTCCTGCCCCAGGAGTAGCCCCGGCGATCCCTGGCGTGCGTGCCGGTGCCCCTGCCGCAGGGGGCACCGGCACTCCCGTACGGGCGCCCTCACCGGGGCGGGGTTTCCGTGGCAGGGTGTTGCGGGCAAGCCACAGGGGGCCAACAGGTAGAGGGGGAGTCCGTGACCGTCGTCTGGATCAACGGCGCGTTCGGTGCGGGGAAGACCACGGCCGCACGGGAACTGATCGAACTGATCCCGAACAGCACGCTCTTCGACCCCGAGGTCATCGGCGGGTCGCTCACGCACCTGCTGCCGCCCAAGCGCCTCGCCGAGGTCGGCGACTTCCAGGACCTGCCGATCTGGCGCCGACTGGTCGTCGACACGGCGGCCGCGATGCTCACCGAGCTGGGCGGAACCCTCGTGGTGCCCATGACCCTGCTCCGCCAGGACTACCGTGACGAGATCTTCGGCGGCCTCGCCGCCCGCAGGATCGCCGTCCACCATCTGCTGCTCGCCCCGGCCGAAACGATCCTGCGCGAGCGAATAGCCGGTCGGGAGGTGCCCGCGGACCTGCCCGACGGCGAGATACGGGTACGGCAGTGGGCCTACGACCACATCGAGCCCTATCGCGCCGCGCTCGCCTCCTGGCTCACCGCCGACGCCCACCTCGTGGACACCGGCGCCCTGACCCCGTACGAGACCGCCGTCCGTGTCGCCGACGCCGTCGCGAGCGGTGCCGTACCCCCCTGCGACATCGTGCAGACCCCGGAGCCGACCGCCGAGACGCTCGCCGCCGGGGTGCTGCTTTTCGACGAGCACGACCGGGTGCTGCTCGTGGACCCCACCTACAAGCCCGGCTGGGAGTTCCCCGGCGGTGTGGTGGAGCGCGGCGAGGCGCCGGCCCGGGCCGGGATGCGCGAGGTCGCCGAGGAGACCGGGATAGAGCTGCGGGAGGTGCCCCGGCTGCTGGTCGTGGACTGGGAGCGGCCCGCGCCGCCCGGCTACGGCGGGCTGCGGCTGCTGTTCGACGGCGGCCGGCTGGAGCCCGGCGCGGCGTCCCGGGTCCTGCTGCCGGGCCCGGAGCTGCGCGCCTGGCGCTTCGCGAGCGAGCAGGAGGCCGCCGGGATGCTCCCGCCGGTCCGCTATGAACGCCTGCGCTGGGCCCTGCGGGCCCGGGAGCGGGGGACCGTGCTGTATCTGGAGGCGGGGGTGCTGGTCGGCTGACCGCCGCTACGGCACGAGCCCGGCACCGGCGCAGGCACGGTGCACCTCTGGTCGAGGTACGGCGTGAGCTCTGCCCAGCTCCAGTGCCCGGAAGAAGTCCCCCAGGACAGCGGTGACAGCAGCGCGGCGGCGGTGCGTGGGATGCCTTCGGGGCGGGCACCGGCGGCACAGGAGCGCACGAACTCCTCACCAGGTAGGAGAGCGGTGTACGCGCGGTCGTAGTCCTGGTGCCGGACGGCGAACACCCGCTCGGCACCGGCCAGTCGTACCCGGAGCCGAGAGCGAGGCCGACGTCGGTGACGTACAGGCGGCGTCCGCCGGTCGGTGCGCAGCTCGCCCTCGAACCAGTCGTGCACGGTGTACGGCACGTGCTCCAGGAACAGGGCCAGGCTCGCCGAGGCCGTCCGCAGTGCCTCGATCCGTCGCCGCACCTGCGCGCCACCACCCCAGTAGGCCACGGTCCGCTGCATGTCGGCCAGTTCGGCCGGCAGGTGCCGGGGCTCGTCGGGCAGTACGCGCCAGTGGTGCGGCAGCGGGACACCGGGGAACCGCCCGGCCGGCGCCCAGCGCGTGGTGGTCCGCTGCGCCGCCAGCTCGCGCCAGGCGGTGAACCCGGGGCCGCCGATGCCGTAGTGGCAGTACGGGGACACGCCGAACAGGTTCGCTGTGGAGCGCTCGTTGCCGGGCAGCCGTTCCAGGTCCGTCAGCGGTACCCGCTTGACGAAGACGGGCCGGCCCGCCACCAGGAGGCGTGCGGACCGGCCGCCGATGCCGGTGCCGAGTGGTTCGGCCGCCGCCAGGAGCTTCGCCACCTTCTCGTCGGTGAGCCGGTTCAGGCGGTTCGCGATGCGGGTGTGCGCGGTGAGGCGGCTGGAAGATGCCACCTCTGCATGATCAGGCCATGGATGCCGCCTTGCGCAGAGCCGTGGCGGCGTCTCCCACGACCGCGTCGCCGTGTCCGAAGCACGCCACCTCCGCGTCCAGCTCCGCCAATCGGCGTATGGAGGCGAGGAGTTGGGGACGGTCGAGATTGAACACCCCCGGGATCACCGTCCCGTCGGAGGCCGCGATCGTGTCGCCGGTGAAGAGCACGCCCTCCGCGGGCAGGAACAGCGCGATGCTGCCGTCCGTGTGTCCGGGGACGTGGATCACCCGGGCCCCGCCGCCGAAGGCGAGTACGTCGCCGTCCGAGACACCGGTGACGGCCGCCGGCGGAACCGGCGTCCCCTGGGGCAGATGCTTGACCGCCTCCGCGTGGATGGGCAGCTCCCAGTCCTCGAACCGGGGCGGCGGGCCGGGGAGTTCACCGCGCACGAACGGGGCGTCCAGGTGGTGCGCCAGCACCTCGGCACCGCTCAGCGCCGCGAACTCGCCCGCCCCGCCCGCGTGATCCTCGTGGAAATGGGTCAGCACGATCCGTCGTACCTCCCCGGGCGCCCGGCCCAGTGACGTGATCGCGTCGGCGATCGTCCGGCCGGCGCCGAGCACGCCCGCGTCGATCAGCGTCAACTCGTCGTCGTCGCGCCAGAGATAGGCCTGGCCCACCGGGAAACGCAGCAGATGCAGACGGGGGAGCAGTTCGATGACGTCCATGGGGCGACCGTAGGCAGTGCCCCCGCCCGCGGGCGAGGGCACTCTGCCAACGGCAGAAAGGGTCAGCCCGCCGCGTAGTTGCGCAGGAACAGCGCCTCGGCGACCGACAGCCGCTCCAGCTCCTCGGGCGAGACGCTCTCGTTGACCGCGTGGATCTGCGCCTCCGGCTCGCTCAGACCGATCAGCAGGATCTCCGCCCGCGGGTACAGCCCGGCCAGGGTGTTGCACAGCGGGATCGAGCCGCCCTGCCCGGCGTACTGCATCGTCTCGCCGGGGTAGGCCACGGCCATCGCGTCGGCCATCGCCTGGTAGGCGGGGCTGGAGGTGTCCGCGCGGAACGCCTGGCCCTGGCCGATCTGCTCGGTGGTGACCCGGGCGCCCCACGGGGTGTGCGTCTCGATGTGCGCCTGGAGCAGCTTCGTCGCCTCGGCGGCGTCCACGCCCGGCGGCACCCGCAGGCTGATCAGGGCCCGGGCGCTGGCCTGCACCGACGGGGTCGCGCCGACGACCGGCGGGCAGTCGATGCCGAGGACGGTGACCGCCGGGCGGGCCCACAGCCGGTCGGCGACGGAGCCGCCGCCGGTCAGCTCCACGCCGTCGAGCACCCGGGCGTCGGAGCGGAACTGCTCCTCGGTGTACTCCAGGCCGTCCCAGGTCGCCGAGGCGTCGAGACCGTCGACCGTGGTCGAGCCGTCGGCGGCGCGCAGCGAGTCCAGCACCCGGATCAGCGCGGCCAGCGCGTCCGGGGCGGCACCGCCGAACTGGCCGGAGTGCAGATTGCCCTCGATGGTGTCGATCTGCACCCGGACCAGGGTCATACCGCGCAGGATGGTGGTCACCGTGGGCAGGCCGACGCGGAAGTTGCCCGCGTCGCCGATCACGATGGTGTCCGCCTCGAGCAGCTCGGGGTGCTGCTCGGCGTACCGCTCCAGGCCGCCGGTGCCCTGCTCCTCGGAGCCCTCGACGATCACCTTCACGTTCACCGGCACGCCGCCGTTCGCCTTCAGGGCGCGCAGCGCGAGCAGGTGCATGATGAAGCCGCCCTTGCAGTCGGCGCTCCCGCGGCCGTACCAGCGGCCGTCGCGCTCGGTCAGCTCGAACGGCGGGGTGGTCCAGCCGGCCTCGTCCAGCGGCGGCTGCACGTCGTAGTGCGCGTAGAGGAGAACCGTTTTGGCGCCCTCGGGGCCCGGCAGATAGCCGTAGACGGACTGCGTGCCGTCCGGGGTGTCCAGCAGGGCCACGTCGACGAAACCCTCGGCGGTGAGGGCGTCGGTGATCCAGCGCGCGGCGGCCTCGCTCTCGCTCTTCGGGAACTGCGCGAAGTCCGCCACCGACGCGAAGGCGACCAGCTCGGTCAGTTCCTCCTTCGCCCGGGGCATCAGCGAGGCGACGGTCTCGGCGACCGGATTCGACGGCATGGGCACGCTCCTCGTGGGTGCGACGTTGAACAGGGTGAGTCCCCCGATACTCCCACAGTGGCCTGCGACGACGTCCGCCGTAGGATGCGAGGGACACTACGGCAGCGGCTGGATCGGAGCGGTAGACCAACGTGAGCGGCGAGAACTCTTCGGCGGACGGCGTTCAGCGGGTGTGGGACGTCGTCGTGGTGGGTGCGGGACCCGCGGGGGCCTCGGCCGCCTACGCGGCCGCGGTCGCGGGACGGCGCGTGCTGTTGCTGGAGAAGGCCGAGTTGCCGCGCTACAAAACCTGCGGCGGCGGCATCATCGGCCCCTCGCGCGACGCGCTGCCTCCGGGTTTCGAGCTGCCCTTCCAGGACCGGGTGCACGCGGTCACTTTCTCCCACAACGGCCGCTTCACCCGCACCCGCCGTGCCAAGCAGATGCTGTTCGGCCTGGTCAACCGCGCCGAGTTCGACCAGCAGCTGGTCGAGCACGCCCAGAAGGCGGGCGCCGAGCTGCGTACGGGCGTCACGGTGCAGCGCGTGGAGCAGCACGGCTCGGCGGTCCCCGACCGGCGTACGGTCGCCGTCGTCCTGCAGGGCGGCGAGACGGTGCTGGCCCGCGCGGTCGTCGGCGCCGACGGCAGCGCGAGCCGCATAGGGGCCCATGTCGGGGTGAAACTGGACCAGGTGGACCTCGGTCTGGAGGCGGAGATCCCGGTTCCGGAGTCGGTCGCCGAGGACTGGAGGGGCCGCGTCCTCATCGACTGGGGCCCGATGCCGGGCAGTTA
The DNA here is from genome assembly GCF_044388685.1 of Streptomyces sp. NPDC020192. Taxonomy (NCBI): domain Bacteria; kingdom Bacillati; phylum Actinomycetota; class Actinomycetes; order Kitasatosporales; family Streptomycetaceae; genus Streptomyces; species Streptomyces sp. NPDC020192. Next base: position 157,687 of record NZ_JBIRXG010000017.1, read on the forward strand.
CGGCTGGGTGTTCCCCAAGGGCGACACCCTGACGGTCGGCGTGATCTCCGCGCGCGGCGAAGGCGCTGCCACGAAGCGGTACTTGGAGGACTTCATCGCCCGGCTCGGCCTGTCCGGCTTCGAGCCCGCCGTCTCCTCCGGGCATCTGACCCGCTGCCGCGCCGACGACTCGCCGCTGTCCCGGGGGCGGGTGCTGGTCTGCGGTGACGCGGCCGGTCTGCTGGAGCCCTGGACCCGCGAGGGCATCTCCTTCGCGCTGCGCTCGGGCCGGCTCGCGGGGGAGTGGGCGGTGCGCATCGCCGAGGCGCACGACGCGGTGGACACCCGCCGCCAGGCCCTGAACTACGCGTTCGCGGTCAAGGCCGGGCTCGGCGTCGAGATGAGCGTCGGCAAGCGGCTGCTGACCGTGTTCGAGAAGCGTCCCGGCCTCTTCCACGCGGCCCTCACCGGCTTCCGCCCTGCCTGGCGGGCGTTCCGGGAGATCACCCAGGGCCAGAGCTCGCTCGGCGAGATGGTCCGCTCCCGCCCGCTCGCCCAGCGCGCCCTGACCGCGCTGGACCGGGGACAGGCCGTCCCGGCGGAGGATTCGGTCAGTTCGCAACCGTGATGTGGAAGACGGGGTGGTCGGGGGCGATACGGCGGAGGTCCTCGTCCGGCGAGTCGGGGCCGACGCCGTCGAAGAAGACACCGACTTCTGCCTTCCAGCGCTTGAGGTAGGCCCGCAGCAGCGGGACCTTGTCGTCGTCGGCGACCTCGGTGGCGGTGAAGACGTCCACGTTCTTCCCGAGCCGCAGTTCGCCGCCGCCGACCGCCCGCATGTTGCGGGTCCACTGGACATGGCCGCGCGGGGCGAGCAGGTACTGCTGCCCGTCCACCGTCAGCAGATTCACAGGAGTGGTGCGCCACTCACCGCTCTTGCGCCCGCGCACCGCCAGGACCCGGGAACCCCAGACGCTGACGCCGCGCCGGGTGAGCCAGGCCACCATCCGGTTGAAGACGTTGACGGTGAACCAGCCCGGCTTCTTGACGTGCGTAGACATGGTGACCCCCACGGGTTCGGGAGAGCGGTGCTCTCGTTCGACTTCAGTGTGGAGCAGGCGGGTGCGTGAACGCAAGAGCGGTGCTCTCTTTTGTGTGCACTGCTCTCTCTCGTGGCAGACTGCTGGTATGAGCACCCCACAGGGCGCCCGCGCACGGGCCAGGATCGAAGTCACCGCCGCCATCAAGGAAGCGGCCCGCAGACAGCTGGCCGAGGAAGGCGCGGCCAGGCTCTCGCTGCGGGCCGTCGCCCGCGAACTGGGCATGGTCTCGTCGGCTCTGTACCGCTACTTCCCCAGCCGTGACGAGCTGCTGACCGCTCTGATCATCGACGCCTACGACTCCCTCGGCGAGGCCGCGGAGCGGGCGCGCGACGCGGCTGACGGCGCAGCTCCCGTGGCCCGCTGGACGGCCGTGTGCGAGGCGGTGCGCGGCTGGGCGCTCGCGCATCCGCACGAGTACGCCCTGATCTACGGCTCGCCCGTGCCCGGCTACTCCGCCCCCCAGACCACCATCCGGGCCGCCGCTCGCGTCGGTCTGGCCCTCATCGGCATCATCCGCGACGCCCACGAGGGCCCCGGCCTCGCCGACCTGCCCCTGCCCGCCTCCCTGCGCCCCGAGGCCGAGCGCATGGCCGCCGACCTCGCCCCCGAGCTGCCTCCCGAGGTGGCCGTGGCGATGGTGGCCGCCTGGGCGCAGCTCTTCGGGCTCGTGGGCTTCGAGCTGTTCGGTCAGTTCACCAACGTGGTGGAGGACCGGGAGACCTTCTTCCGGCACGCGGTGACGGGGCTGGCGCACGGGGTGGGGCTGCGGTAGCCGGCCAGGTCCGCACGGGTGCCGTACTCCCCGGGGAGTACGAGTGATCACCTCGCCCGGCTGACGCCCCGCCGCGCCGGCGGCGTCTAGCGTGGCGGACATGGAAGAGCAGCGCGCCCCCGGGCAGTGGTGGCGGTACGGGCCTCCGTGGTCGCGGTACGGGCCCCCGTGGCGCGGCGGCCCGGACGAGGCCGAGCCGCAGCACGGCAACCGCCGGCCCTGGCGCTCCACCGCGCTGCTCACCGCGTTCGTGCTGATCGGCAGCAACTTCGCCGCGCACGACCAGCCGCACCGCGTGCCACTCGACCCCTACGCGCGCGTGCTGCTGCTCATCACCTCGCTCCTGCTGCTGTGGCGGCACCGCTACCCGGTGCCCGTGGCGTTCGGCACGGCGACGCTGACCCTCGGCTATCTGGCCGCGGGCTATCCCTACGGGCCGGTCTTCCTGGTCGTCGCCGTCGCCTGCTACAGCGCGGTCGTCGCCGGGCACCGGCGGGCCGCCTGGGCGTCCATGGGGCTGCTGTGGACCGGGCACGCCCTGGTTGCGCTCTGGCTCTACCGCTGGCTGCCGCCCGCCGGGGACACGAGGGCGGGCCTCACCCAGGAGATCGTCATCGCGACCTGGGTACTGGCGATCGTCGCCCTGTCCGAACTGGCCCGCGTGCGCCGCGAACAGTGGGCGCGCGAGCGCGCGGACCGTGCCCAGGCGGCCAGGCGGCGCGCGGACGAGGAACGGCTGCGGATCGCCCGTGAACTGCACGACGTCCTCGCGCACAGCATCTCCGTCATCAACGTCCAGGCGGGCATGGGGCTCGCGCTGCTCGACAGCGACCCCGAGCAGGCGCGGGCCGCGCTCACCACCATCAAGGCCGCCAGCAAGGAGGCCCTCGGCGAGGTGCGCCAGGTGCTCGACACCCTGCGCGCGTCCGGCGCCGCCCCGCGCACCCCCGCCCCGGGCCTCGACCGGCTGCCGGAGCTGGTGGAACAGGCCGCGGCGGCCGGGCTGACCGTCGAGGTCGAGGGGGAGCAGCCCCCGCTGCCGCCGGGCGCCGACCTGGCCGCCTTCCGCATCGTGCAGGAGGCCCTGACCAACGTCGTACGGCACTCCGGATCGCGGCACGCGCGCGTGGTGTTCGCGCACGACGGCGACGCGCTGCGGCTGCGCATCGACGACGACGGACCCGCCACCGGCGCCGACGCCGGGGGCAGTGGGAACGGGCTGGCCGGGATGCGGGAGCGGGCGGCCGCACTGGGTGGCACGATCGAGGCGGGCCCGCGCCCCGACGGCGGCTTCCGGGTGCTCGCCGTACTGCCGTCGCGTCTCAAGGAGGACCAGTGATCCGGGTACTGCTCGCCGACGACCAGTCCCTCGTGCGGGCCGGTTTCCGAGCGTTGCTGGACGCGCAGCCGGACATCGAGGTGGCCGGCGAGGCGGCCGACGGCGAGGAGGCGCTGCGTCTGGTGCGCGAACTGGCCCCGGACGTCGTCCTGATGGACATCCGCATGCCCCTGCTCGACGGCCTCGCCGCGACCCGGCGCATCACCGGGGACGCGGCGCTGCAGGACGTGAGAGTGGTCATGCTCACCACCTTCGAACTGGACGAGTACGTCTTCGAGGCGATCCGGTCCGGCGCCTCCGGCTTCCTGGTGAAGGACACCGAACCGGACGAACTGGTGCGCGCCGTACGGGCGGTGGTCGAGGGCGCCGCGCTGCTCTCGCCGGGCGTCACGCGCCGCCTCATCGCCGAGTTCGCGGCCCGCTCCAAGGAGCCCGCCGCGGCCGACGCCCTCGCCCGGCTCACCGAGCGGGAGCGGGAGGTCATGGCGCTGGTCGGCATCGGCCTGTCCAACGAGGAGATCGCCCGCCGCCTGGTGGTCAGCCCGCTCACGGCCAAGACCCATGTGAGCCGCACGATGGTGAAACTGGGCGCCCGCGACCGCGCCCAACTCGTCGTGCTGGCCTACGAGTCGGGACTGGTACGACCGGGCTGGCTGGGCTGAGCCGCCGGCCTGAAACGGACGTGCGCCCGGCGGAGGCAACTCCCGCCGGGCGCACGCCTGGAGGCATTTCCCCCTAGTCACGGACCGCCACGCGCTCCGCTTCCGCCTCCTTCACGGTGGACTTGGCGACCACGACGGACGGCCGGCTACGACGGCTGCGCAGGCCCGGGAGAGTGATCAGCAGGCCGGCCAGGGCGATGCCCGTCACGACGAGGAAGCCGGGGCGGTAGCTGTCGAGGACGGCCTGCGGGGTGGCGTGTGCGGGGGCACCCGCGGTGACCACGGCCGTCACCACCGCCAGGAACAGCGCGCCTCCCACCTGCACCGAGGTGTTGAGCAGACCGGAGACCATGCCCTGCTCGTGGTCCTCGACCCCGTTGGTGGCCTGGATGTTGAGCGAGGGGAAGACCAGCGCGCAGGCCGCGCCGATCAGCAGCATGGACGGCAGGATCACGGCCGCGTAGACCGGGTCCAGGTCGACGCGCAGGAACAGCGCGTACCCGAGGACCATGAAGGCGAAGCCGAGCGCGATCAGCCGCGGCGTGCCGAACCGGTCGACGATCGCGCCGACCTTCGTGGAGGACACCGCCACCAGCGCGCCCGCCGGTAGGAAGGCGAGCGCCGTGTGCAGTGCCGACCAGCCGAGCAGGGACTGCATGTAGAGCGTCGTCAGGAACTGGAAGCCGACGTAACTGCCGAAGAACGCGATCGCGCCGAGCTGGGCACGGACCTGGCTGCCCGAGCGCAGCACGCCCAGCCGGATCAGCGGGCTCGGCGAGCGCCGCTCGACCAGTACGAACGCGGTCAGCAGCACCGCGACGGCGAGGAACGACAGCAGCGTACGGGCCGAGGCCCAGTCGGCCTCGGGCGCCTGGACGACCGTGTACACCAGCAGCAGCATCGAGGCGGTGCCGAGGACGGCGCCCGGGATGTCGTAGCCGTCGTGGTTCTCCTCGCGGGCGCTGCGCGGCAGCAGCCTGAGGCCCGCGGCCAGCGCGAGCAGGGCGATCGGCGCGGGCAGCAGCATGGTGAAGCGCCAGCTGGCCTCGGTGAGCAGGCCGGAGAGCACCAGGCCCATGGAGAAGCCGGTGGCGGCGCAGGTGGTGTAGATGGACAGGGCCCGGTTGCGCAGCGGGCCCTCCGGGAACGTCGTGGTGATGATCGACAGCCCGGCCGGCGCCGTGAACGCCGCACTCAGGCCCTTGATGAAGCGGCTCGCGATGAGCAGCGGACCGGAGTCCACGAGTCCGCCGAGCAGCGAGGCGAGCGCGAAGACGCCGAGCGCCACGAGGAACACCTGGCGCCGGCCGAGCAGATCGGCGGTGCGTCCGCCGAGCAGGAGCAGGCCTCCGTAACCCAGGATGTAGCCGCTGACGATCCATTGCAGCGTCGACGTGGACAGATGCAGGTCCGAGCCGATGGACGGCAGCGCGACGCCGACCATCGACACGTCCAGGGCGTCGAGGAACATCGCCGCGCAGAGCACCAGCAGGGTGCCCCACAGCCGGGGAGTCCAGCGGACCGTCGGGGACGGGACCGCGGAGGGGGTGAGCGGAGAGGTCATGCCGACGAGAGTACATGCATATGCATTCGATGCAAACGCATTTAATTACGGTGCAACAATCCTTGATCTCTGCTACGGTGCGCTCATGGCGGCGAAGAAGCCCGAGCAGGCGCTCGTGGAGCAGTGGCGGGACATCCTGGCGCTGCACGCCCGCACCCAGTGCGAGCTGGACCGGGCGCTGCACGGACACGGCCTGTGTGCCAGCGACTTCGAGGTGCTCGACCTGCTGGCCGAGGGGACGGCGGCCGACTGCGGCGCCGCCTACCGTGTGCAGGAGATCTCCGAGCGGGTCCATCTCAGCCAGAGCGCGCTGTCCCGGCTGATCGGCCGCCTGGAGAAGGACGGCCTCGTCGACCGCGTCATGTGCGCCGAGGACCGGCGCGGGGTGAAGGTGGTGCTGACGGCCAGGGGGCGCGCGCTGCACGGCGAGGTACGGCCGGTGCAGCGCGCGGTGCTGGCCCGGATGCTGGCCGAGGCCGACTGACCGGGCGTCTTGCAGAGCTTGACTGGGCGTCAGATTCCGCCCTTCTCCCGCCACAGGTCGGCCAGCGAGCGATCGCCGGTCACGTTCGGCAGTGGGCCGCGGTTCCACAGTGCCAGGTACAACTCCTCGGTGGGGCCCGACAGTTCGGCATCGGCCTCGCCGTCCGCGTCCCGGACGGTCACCGGCGGCTCGGCCGACAGTCGTACGGTCCACACCGCGTCCGTCCCCGCGTCCAGCGCGCGCACCCGCACCACACGCGGCTCCTCGGTGCGCAGCCGGCTCCGGGAGCGGGCGTGGAATCCGCGCAGCAGCTCGTCGATGCCGTCCACCGCGAAGTCGGGCGTGAAGTCCGGCGCGAGCGGGGACGCCGTACCACCACGTGCCGCCTCCGCGTCGTAGCGGTGGACGGTTGTCTCGTGCGCCTGCCGGCGGGTCCAGAACGCCAGCGGTGAGGGGTTGATCTCCGGAAGGAAGGTGAAGCACTCGAGGTCGGCGGGTGCGGCGGCCAGGGTGTCGACCAGCAGGCGGTGGCTGTCCCGGTACCAGTCCACCAGCTCGGCGCCGTCCAGGTCCGGCGGATCGCCGAAGGGGCGCCGCTCGGTGTCCCGGTCGGCGACGGTGCCGGCGGCCCAGCGGTGCACCGCGCCGGTGTGCCGCAGCAGGTCGCGCACCTGCCACTCCGGGCAGGTGGGCACCTTGGCGTCGGTCCCCGCGGCGTCGGCGGCGGCCGCGAGCAGCCGGCCCTCACGGTCCAGGATCTGAAGGAAGTCGGCAGTCTCCATGGGGGTGAGTCTGCCGGATGGAGTGCGATCGAAGGCCGGCATTTCCGAGTCAGCGGCCCATGGTCCGCCGTGTCGTGACCCCGATGGCCGCGGCGACGGCGGCCAGCGCGGCCACGCTGGTGAGCGCGGCCGGCAGGGAGAACCACTCGGCCATGAACCCGATCGAGGGCGGCCCGAGGAGCATGCCGCCGTAGCCCAGTGTGGAGGCGACGGCGACGCCGGACGGGCCGGTCAACGCGCCGGCCCGCTCCACGGCGACCGGGAAGAGGTTGGCGAGCCCGAGCCCGGTGACGGCGAAGCCGATCAGTGCCGCCCACACGGAGGGCGCGAGGGAGCCGAGCAGCATGCCCGCCGCCGCGACGGTGCCGCCGGCGATCACGGTCCGCGCGCGGCCGAGGCGCTCCAGGAGCGTCGTCCCGGTCGCCCGGCCGACGGTCATGGCCAGCGCGAAACACGAGTACCCGGCCGCCGCCACCCCCGACGAGGCCGCGAGGTCCTGCTGGAGGTGGAGCGCACCCCAGTCGGCCATGGCTCCCTCGCCGTAGGCGGTGCACAGCGCGACCAGCCCGAAGACGAGGACCAGCCCGCGCCGCCCGGTCCGCCGCGTGCCGTCACGCTCCGGCTCCGCGCGCCGCGCCGCGCGCGGCTCCGGCGGCCGTTGCCGCAGCAGGGTGCGCCCGGCGACGGTGGTGACGAGCAGCCCGACGACCGTGAGGGCGAGGAGATGCCGGGTCGGGGAGAGCGCACCCGCGACCAGACCGCCGAGACCGGCGCCGATCATGCCGCCGAGGCTGAACGCGGCATGGAAGGTCGGCATGACGGGCCGCCGCAACGCGGCCACCAGATCGACGGCGGCGCTGTTGAAGGCCACGTTGATCCCGCCGTAGGCGGCGCCGAAGACCAGCAGTACGGCGCCCAGTGCGGGCGCGGAGTGGGTGAGCGGGGGCAGGGCGACGCTGAGCGAGAGCAGGACGGCACACACCACGGTGACCGGATGGCTGCCGTAGCGCCGGCACAGCCGCCCGGTGAGGGTCATCGTGATCACGGCACCGGCGGAGACACCGAGAAGCGCCAGCCCGAGACCGGCGGCGGAGGCGTTGGTCTGCTCCTTGATGGCGGGGATCCGCACGACCCACCCGGCGAAGATGAAACCGTCCAGGGCGAAGAAGGCGGTGAGGGCGATACGGAGCCGGGTGAGGTCGTTACTGCTGGCCGGCACGACACTGTGCGATCGGGTTTTGTTTATTTGCGGCACAAACTCAGGTTAGGGGCGGGCCGACGGGAGGGGCAAGGGCACGCTCCTGGGCAGCGGCTTCGGTCCGCGGCTCGGGTCGCCTCCGCTTCCGGGCGACCGGCACCTCATGTCCGCGGAGTCAACGATGTGCCCTTGACCCGCGCCGACTTGTCCGCTCTCGCCTCGGCCACCATGTCAACACGGCGCGGTTCACGTCCCGTTCGGGGTGGTTGGGACGTTTCTGTGCGCGGCCCCCGGACGGATACAGGTCGGTTAATGCTTGCTCACGAGCTGGTTGCCGAGGGGTGAGCGGTCCATGATGGGCCCATGACGTTGGCCTCGCGCGCGCTCGCGCAACTGGCGACCTGGCCCGACCTGGGCCAGGCGGTCCCGAGCTGCGGCCTGGGGCAGGCGGTGAGTTCGGTCCAGGGCGAGATCGCCCACTTCCACTCGGACCGGGATGTCGATCTACGGCTGACCGACCGGGCTATCCGGCACTTCGCCAAGGACCTGAGGGGCTCGGGTGCGATCAGGATCGTGCCCGGCTCGCAGTGGGTGACCCTGCGCCTCGATGCCGCCAGCGACGTCGACCTGCTGCTGACCCTGGTGAGCGTGGCGCTCCAGGCCCAGCAGACCTGGCCCGACCCGGTCGACCGACCGCCGGCCGGCTGCAACGACCAGCGGGGCGCGGGCTTTGTGAAGGTCGACCTCGGGCGCATCTGAGCCGACGAGCGCTGGCGCGCGGGTTCTGTGCCGGACCGGCGTGGTACGTGGGTTCTGTGCGGGGTCCCTGCGGCGCGTGGGTCATGTGTCACGCCGGTGTTGCGCGCGGCTCCTCCCGTGCACCCCGGCCGGGCGCGCGGGACCTGTGCACGCCCGACACCACCGGGCCGGGCCGGACCTCACGCCGTCAGGACCCGGACGCCCGCCTCCTCGAACCGGCGTACCGTCTCCGGCGCCACCGCCGAGTCCGTCACGAGGGTGTTCACCAGCTCCGTCCCGCAGATCCGGGCGAACGCCCGCTGGCCCAGCTTGCTGGAGTCGGCGGCGACCACCACGCGCTCGGCGCGCTCGCACAGCAGCCGGTTGATCGCGGCCTCCGCCTCGTCGTGCGCCGCCGCACCGTGCACGACGTCGAGGGCGACGACGCCGAGCACCGCCACGTCCAGCGTGATCTGTCCGAGCACCCCGTCCGCGAGCGGGCCGATGAGCTCGTACGACTGCGGGCGTGCGACCCCGCCCGTCACCACGATCTTGAACTGGGGCCGTACGGCAAGCTCGTTGGCGATGTTGAGCGCGTTGGTGACGATCGTCAACGCTGGTGAACCGCTGGACAGATCGCCGCGCACGGCCAGGGCCCGCGCCACCTCCGTGGTGGTCGTACCGCCGGTCAGCCCCACCGCCTCGCCCGGCGCCAGCAGGTCGGCCACGGCCTTGGCGATGCGCTGCTTCTCGGAGGCGCGGCGGGCCGTCTTGTAGCGCAGCGGAAGCTCGTACGACACCCCGTGCACCACCGCTCCGCCCCGGGTGCGCACCAGCATCTGCTGCTCGGCGAGCTGGTCGAAGTCCCGGCGGATCGTCGCCGCCGACACCGCCAGTTCGGCCGCGGCCTCCTCGACCTCCAGCCGGCCGCGCTCCACGAGCAGTTCCAGCAGCGCCTTCCAGCGGGCGTCCCGGGACATCCGCAGCCTCCGTTCTCCTTGTTCCCGGTGACCCTAGCGCACGGTTCTCTGAGCGTGGATGCTTGATTGTGCTTGAAATCTCGCTATATCTTGCAGGAACAATCAGCCAGAGAGGGTGTGGGCCATGACCCATGTCGAGGACGAGCTGAACAGTCAGCCGGAGTGCTGGACGCGGGCCGCCGAGGGGGCGGAGCGGTACAAGGCCGCGCTGCCGGAGCCCGGGGAGCGGGTCGCGGTCGTGGGCTGCGGGACCTCGTACTTCATGGCGCAGGCGGTGGCCGGCCTGCGGGAGGGTGCCGGGCAGGGCGAGACGGACGCGTTCGCCGCCTCCGAGTTCCCGTACGGGCGGTCGTACGACCGGGTCGTGGCCCTCACCCGCTCCGGTACGACCACCGAAGTGCTGGAACTGCTGGGCAGGTTGAGGGGACGGACCCGTACCACAGCCGTCACCGCCGATCCGGCCACGCCCGTCATGTCCGCCGCCGACGACCTCGTCGTCCTGGACTTCGCCGACGAACGCTCTGTCGTGCAGACCCGGTTCGCGACCACCGCCGTCACCCTCCTGCGCGCCCACCTCGGCCTGCACGGCGACTCCGTCGTCGCCGACGCGCGTACGGCCCTTGCCACTCCTCTTCCCCAACAGCTCGTCGCCTGCACCCAGTTCACGTTCCTGGGGTGCGGCTGGACCGTCGGACTCGCGAACGAGGCCGGGCTGAAGATGCGCGAGGCCTCGCTGTCCTGGACCGAGGCCTACCCGGCGATGGAGTACCGGCACGGCCCGATCAGCATCACCACCGAGGGCACGGCCACCTGGATGCTCGGGCAGGCGCCCGAGGGTCTTGCCCAACAGGTCGGTGCCACGGGCGGGTTGTGGATCGAGGGCGGACTCGACCCCCTCGCGGAACTCGTCCGCGTCCAGCGGCTCGCGACCGCCGTCGCCGCCGCACGCGGCCTCGACCCCGACCGGCCACGCCACCTCACCCGCTCGGTGATCCTCGCCCCCTGAGTTCCGGTGCCTCTCGGCCACCCTGGCCGACCCCGGCCAGCCCTGGCCAGGCCAATCCCGTTCAATCTTCGGTAACTCCTGGCCGGCCCCGGTCCGTACCGGCCAGTCTTCGGCCGCCCCCGGCCGACCCCAGTCACACCCTGCCGATCCTGGCCACCCCCAGCCACGCCGGCCGACCCCTGCCGCCTTCGGTCCCCGAGGCCCGGCCGCCCCGCCCACCCGCCCGACACCTCTGCCGACCCCCTGGCCACCCTCCGGCCACAGCCCGGCCGCCTCTGGCCGCCCTTCGCCCGCTCCTCGCTATCCCCGTGCCGACCCCTGGCCACCCTCCGGCAACCACTGGCTACCCAGCTCGGCCACCACTCGACCACCTTCGGCCGACCCCGGCCACCACTCGACTACCTCCGGCCGACCCTGGCCACCCTCCGACCACCCCGACCACCCACCCAGCGGACCTGGCCGACCAGGCCCACCCCGGTCCGCGTCCCGGAAGGACACCCACGTGCCCCTCGCGTCCACCGGCGAGCTGGTCACCGCCGCCTCCGCGGCCCGAGCCGCCGTCGCAGCCTTCAACATCATCACTCTGGAACACATCGAGGCCGTCATCGCCGGTGCCGAGACGGCCGGCGCGCCCGTCGTCCTCCAGGTCAGCGAGAACGCAGTGAAGTTCCGCTACGGACGGCTGCTGCCGCTCGCCCGCGCGGCCGTCGCCGCCGCCGAACGGGCCACCGTACCCGTCGCGTTGCACCTGGACCATGTGCAGAGCGACGACCTGCTGCGCCAGGCACCGGGCGCCGGGTTCAGCTCGGTGATGTACGACGCGGCCCGCCTGCCCTACGCCGACAACCTCTACGCCACCCGGGCCGCCGCCGACTGGGCGCACGCCCAAGGGCTGTGGATCGAGGCAGAGTTGGGACAGATCGGCGGCAAGGACGGCAGACCCCCGCTGGACGCCCACGCGCCCGGCGCGCGCACCGACCCCGACCAGGCCCGTGACTTCGTGGCCCGTACCGGCGTCGACGCCCTGGCCGTCGCCATCGGCAGCGTGCACGCGATGACCACCCGCACCGCCAGTCTCGACCACGCTCTGCTCAAGCGGCTGTCCGCCGGGCTCACCGTGCCGCTCGTCCTGCACGGCTCCTCCGGTGTACCGGACGACGGGCTGGTCGACGCGGTCGCGGGCGGTATCGCCAAGGTCAACGTCGGCACGGCGCTCAACGCGGCCATGACCGGAGCGATCCGGGAGTTCCTCGCCGCGAACCCCGAGGCCGTCGACTCCCGCACGTACCTCAGCGTGGGCAGGGAGGCCATGACCCAGGAGGTGCGCCGGATCATCGGCGTCCTGGCCCCCGGAGCCCTCAGTCCTTCTTGACCGCCCTCAGCACCACGAACTTCGGGTCGGAGGCCACCAGTTCGCTGTTCCCGAACAGCCGCCTCAGCGTCACGTGATACCCCAGATGCCGGTTGCCGATCACCCACAGCTCACCGCCCGGCCGCAGCGCACGCTTCGCGCCGGTGAACATGCGCCATGCCGTCGCGTCGGTCGTCGCCTGGTGGGAGTGGAACGGCGGGTTGTTCAGCACGAGGTCCACACTGCCCGGCGCCACCCCGGCCAGCCCGTCGCCGACCCGGAACTCCGCGTGCCCGGGCACCCCGTTGGCCTTGTACGTCGCCTCCGCCGAGGCCACCGCCTGGAACGACTCGTCCACGAACAGCACCTCGGCCGACGGATCGGCCAGCGCCACCGCCGTACCGACGACACCGTTGCCGCAGCCGAGGTCCACCACGCGGCCCGCGCCCGGGCCGGGCAGGTGCCGGAGGAAGAAACGCGTGCCGATGTCGAGCCGGTCGGCGCAGAAGACGCCCGCGTGGTTGACCACCGTGCGCCCGGAGGCCGGCCCGATGTCCTCCGGCAGGGCATAGCTGTACGGCCACGGGTTCGCGGGCCGTTTCAGGGCCGGGTCCGGGGTGCAGAAGATCAGCCGGGCCTTCTGCCGCGCCAGCGAGGTCCGGGTCGGTCCGAGGATCCGCTCGAACAGCTGGAGTGTGGAGGTGTGGATCTCCTTCACCATGCCGGTGCCGACGACGACCGTGCCCGCGTGCACGGCGGGCGCCAGCCGCAGCAGCTGGTCCTCGAGCAGCGCCAGGCTCTTCGGCACCCGCACCAGCAGCACGTCCACGCGCTCCGGCGGCGGATCCTGGGTGGTGAGCAGCTGGACGGCACCGGGCCCGACCCCGGCCCGGGCCAGGTTCACCCGGGTCGCCTCCTGGCTCAGGAAGGAGTCGGTGATCTGCGTCGGGTGGTGCGCGGCGAGCGCCGTGGCCAGCGCGCCCCAGCGGTCCCCGACCACCACGACCGCGCCGGTGAGCGGCACCCCCTCCTCGGCCAGATGACGCAGCAGGTACGCGTCGGAGGCGTCCCAGGCACGCAGCCGGTCGCGGGGATCCTCGGGGAAACGGGTCAGCTCGACCTCGCCCCACGGTGTCGTCATACGGTCGCTCATCGTGCGTCCAGGCTAGCGGAGCCGCAGATCAGGGGTGGTGCGGCAGCATGGGGGTATGGAGGACGAGCTGTTTCCCCGGGGGCGCGCGAAGGTCGCACCGGGCGCCGTGCACGCCCCGGACTGGCTGGACCGCGCACGGCAGCGCGAGCTGCTCGCCGCCTGCCGGGACTGGGCGCGGCCCCCGGCCGGACTGCGCACGGTCCGCACCCCGGGCGGCGGCACGATGACCGCCCGGCAGGTCTGCCTGGGTTGGCACTGGTACCCGTACGCCTACGCCCGTACGGTCGTCGACGGCGACGGAGCGCCGGTCAAGGCGTTCCCGGCCTGGCTCGGCGAGCTGGGCCGCCGCGCGGTGGCCGACACGCTCGGCCCGGACGCGGTCCCGGCGGCGCCGTACGACATCGCGCTGATCAACTTCTACGACGGCGACGCCCGCATGGGCATGCACCGCGACGCCGACGAGCGCGCGGACGCGCCGGTGGTCTCGCTCAGCCTCGGCGACACCTGCGTCTTCCGCTTCGGCAACACCGGGACGCGCACCGGGCCGTACACCGACGTGGAGCTGCACAGCGGCGATCTGTTCGTCTTCGGCGGGCCGTCCCGGCTCGCCTACCACGGGGTGCCGCGCGTGCGTCCCGGTACGGCACCGCCCTGGCTGGGCCTCGCCGGACGGCTGAACATCACCCTGCGGGTGAGCGGGCTGTAGCGGGCGGCGGCAACCGGGATTACGGATCATGGGAGACTCGCCCTCATGAGCGGCAAGGCGGACCCCCGGACGGCGGGGGAGAGAACGACCCCGAGGGCGCGGCTGGACCGGGGGCGCGGTGCGCTCGGACCCGCGCTGGAGCTCGTGCACACCGGCCGGGCGCCGACCCGCGCCGTGCTCACCGCCGAACTCGGGGTCACCCGGGCGACGGCGGGCGCGGTGGCCGCCGAACTGGAGGCGCTCGGGCTGATCCGGGTCGACGCCCGGCCCGGCGCGGCGGCCGGCTCCCAGGGGCGCCCCTCGCACCGGCTGGAGGTCGCCGAGGACGGGCCGGTGGCGCTGGCGGCCCAGGTCCACGCCGACGGGTTCCGGGCCGCGCTGGTCGGCCTCGGCGGGCGGATCGTGGCGACCGCGCCCGGCTGCGAGACCGTCGACGCCGACCCGGCGAAGGTGCTCGGCTCGGTGGTGGCGGCGGGTGCCGGACTGCTGCGCACGACCGGCCGCCGCTGCGTCGGCGCCGGGCTCGCCGTACCGTCCGCCGTCGCCGAACCCGACGGACTGGCCCTCAACCCCCTCCACCTGGCCTGGCCGGTGGGCGCCCCCGTCCGGCAGATCTTCGCGGAGTGCGTGCGGGCGGCGGGCATCACCGGCCCGGCCTTCGCCGGCAACGACGTCAACCTCGCCGCCCTCGCCGAACACCGGCACGGTGCCGGCCGGGGCGCCCGGGACCTGCTGTGCGTGGCCACCGGGCACCGGGGCGTCGGCGGCGCCCTGGTCCTCGACGGCCGTCTGCACACCGGCAGTTCGGGCCTCGCCCTGGAGGTCGGTCACCTCACCGTCAACCCCGAGGGCCGCCCCTGCCACTGCGGCAGCCGGGGCTGTCTGGACGTCGAGGCGGACCCGCTGGCGCTGCTCGTCGAGGCGGGCCGCGATCCGGGCCCCGAGGTGTCGCTGCTCCAGCAGGCCAACGACCTGCTGCGCACGCAGTACGACGACCCGGCCGTCCGTACGGCCGCCGAGGCCCTGATCGACCGCCTGGGCCTCGGACTCGCCGGCCTGGTCAACATCCTCAACCCCGACCGCATCATCCTCGGCGGCCTGCACCGCAGCCTGCTGGACGCCGATCCCGGCCGGCTGCGCGCGGTCGTGGCCGACCGCAGTCTGTGGGGCCAGAGCGGCGGCGTTCCGATCCTGCCCTGCACGCTGGACCACAACAGCCTCGTCGGCGCGGCCGAACTGGCCTGGCAGCCGGTCCTGGACGATCCGCTGGCGGCGCTGCGGTGACCGGTCCGGCGGTGGACATCCTGCCCGCCGGGCGCATCCGCCTGGTCGAGACCGCCCTGCCGGAACTGCCGGAGCCGCAGCGCTCGGCGATGGACCGGGTGTGGGCGCAGGCGGTACGGGCGAACCCGGCTCTCTTCGACGGCCCGGTGGCCGCCCTCACCGGGCTGGAGCGGGACGGAGCGGACGGCCTGGTGCTGTTCTGGGCGCGGGCCGGTTATCGGCACCACGCCCTGAGGCATGTGCCCGGCGCGACCGCGCTCGCGTCCCTGTTCGTGTCCGTGGTGCAGCCGAGCGACGACGGCCGTCTGATGGTGGGCCGGATGGCTCCCTGGACGGCGGCCCCCGGCCGCTGGCAGCTGCCCGGCGGAACCATCGAACCTCCGGACGGGGACGGCGAGTTGGACTTCGCCGCGTTGCGCGCCCACGCGGCCCGCGAACTGACCGAGGAGACCGGGTCCACCACCCCGGCCGACGCCCTGACACCATGGCTGACCACCCGGGGCGGGCACGGCAGCGTCGGCGTCATGTTCACCGCCCCGCCGCGCCCCGCACGGGAGTTGTACGACGATTTCGCGGAGCTGGTGCGCTCGGAGACCGCCCGTGGCGACCAACCCGAGTTCGATCGCGTCGAGTTGATCGGCTCACCGTCGGACCTGGACGGGCTCGCCGGCCCGCACGCCGACTATCTGCGCCCGGTCGTACACCGTCACGCCGGTGCCTGAGCCGTCAGGCTCCACAGCGCCGCCACCAGCGGCAGACGCAGATCAGCCCGGCGCACGCACAGCCCGATCGGGAACCGCGCCGGCGCCGGATCGCCCCGAAGGGGACAACTACTTCCAGTCGACCGCCAAGGCCTGCCCCGGATGCTCGGTGAGGATCCGGTCCATCAGATCTGTGCCCAACTCCACCTCGAGTCGCGGCCGAGCCCTGCGCAGCAGATACGGCATACCGGGCCCGCCGTCGACCGAGCGCGCACCGGAGACGACCGTGTCGCCGCCGAGCAGCAGCCGGTCGCCGAAGCCGGCCTCGGCCAGGGCCCGTACCGCCTCCGGCATGCGCCAGTCGGTGGCGTGATGGGCGCGGGACGGTCCGTCGAAGGCCAGCCAGCAGCCCGACCCGGCGGCCTCCCGCTGCACCACCGGGTCGGGGGAGCGGTTCAGGTGGCCGAGGATCACCCGGTCACCGGGGACGTCCAACTCGCCGCACAGCAGGTCGAGTACGTCCAGCGCGCCGGTGCCCAGCTCCAGGTGCACGGCGATGGGCGCACCGGTGGCGTGGTGCGCCTCGGCCGCCGCCGTCATCGTCCAGCGGGTGTGCGCGTCGAGCGCGTGGAAGCCGCCCGCCACCTTGATCAGCCCGGCCCGCACCCCGGTCGTACCGATGCCGTCGGTCAGCTCGGACACGAACAGCTCGGCGAGACCGGCGCCACGCAGCTCGTCGAGCAACTCGGGGTCGTAGTGGGCGGCTTGGTGCAGGCCAGTGGCGCAGACCAGCCGGACACCGGTGGCGCGGGACAGCTCCGGCAGGTCCGCCGCCCGCCTCCCCATGCCGTACGGCGTCCACTGCACGACGGCCGCTCCGCCCGCCGCCCGGAACGCGGTCAGCTCGGCCCGGGCCGCGCCCACGTCGTCCAGCTCCTGGCCGGGGAATTTCGGACTGCGCAGGAAGAGATGGTCGTGCGCGTCGCACACGCCCAGCTCCTCGGGCGGGAGGTCGCCGAGGACCGTGCGGACGTGGCTCACCACTGCCGCCCGCGCGGGAGCCGGTCCCGGCCGGGCGCGGACAGGTGCAGTACCTGGAAGATGTCCCCGTCGGCGTTGGGCGTGTCGTGCTCCCAGAGGGAGAAGTGCACCAGTTCCCACGCGCGCGTGTCCACGACGGCCGCCGCCAGCACCGCGCCGTCCTCCGCCGCCAGCCGCGCGGTCTCGGCCGCCGCCTCCTCCGTGAACGTCGCCAACTCCACGCCTTCCGGGACCGGTTGGCGTCGCTGTACGGCGAACGCGGGGGCGGACCCGCCCGCGGTGCCTTCCTCGAACGCCAGCCCCGTCCACTGCCGTATCACCGGCCGCCCGAAGTCGTTGACGGTCCGCTGGAAGGCGCCCTCTCCCCACAGGAACGTGTTCATGCCCTCCACGGTGTTCCAGAGGTAGAACGGCCCGTACTGGTTCACCGGCGAGCCGTGCACCCCGCGTTCGCGCAGGATGTACGTCTTGACGCCGAGGCCGTCCCAGTCGTCCAGCAGATGTGCGACGCGGGCGACACGGGAGCGGATGATCCCCATGTCGTAGTCCGCGGGCAGGGTGAACTCGTACTGCATGGCGTGCATGTCGCGATTCCCTTCGCAGGTCTCAGGCGGGGTAGTCGGCCACGTGGTCGTGCCACTCGGTCGTCGTGCCGTCCTCGGCGGCCTCCACGACCGCGAGGTGGGTCATGAAGGTGCGCGGCCCGGCGCCGTGCCAGTGCTGTTCGCCCGGCTCGATCCACACCGTGTCGCCCGCGCGGATCTCCTCCACCGGGCCGCCCTCGCGCTGCACCAGCCCCTCGCCCTCCTGGACGTGCAGCACCTGCCCGTGCGGATGCCGGTGCCAGGCGGTGTGGGCGCCGGGCGCGAAGTGCACGTTGAACACGCGCAGCCGGGACGGCGCGTCCGGCGCGGCTGTCTCGTCCAGCCAGACCGTGCCGGTGAAGTGCTCGGCCGGGCCCTGCACGCTGTCGGGCCGCCGTCGGGTGATACGCACGAAGTCACTGCTCCTGTCCGGGAGTTCGGGGTGCTCGGGGTGCGAGAAGGGAGAGCAGGCCGCGTACGCCCGCGTCGAAGGCGGCGGGGGAGCCCGAGGCGCGGGCGAGGACGTAGCCGCCCTGGACGGTCGCGAGGACGGCCGCGCCGATCTCCTCGCCGTCCAGCGAAGGCGCGAACTGCCCCTCCTGCTTGCCCTCTTCGACGATCTCCGCGATCCGCCACCGGATCCACGCGATCGTCTCGTCCACCGGCGCGCGCAGCTCGTCACTGGCGATCACGTCCGGGTCCATCGTCAGCCGGCCGATCGGGCAGCCGCGCAGCACATCACGCTCGCGCAGCAGATACGCCTCGATGCGCTCGTACGGCGTGCCCGGGCCGGCGAGGACGCGCTCCGCGGTGGCGCGCAGCTCCTCGGCGGAGCGCCTGATCGCTGCCAGGGCGAGGTCCGGCTTGCCCTTGAAGTGGTGGTACATGCTGCCCTGGCCCGCGCCCGCGCGCTCCAGGATCGCCTTGGGGCTCGTGCCCACGTAACCGCGCTCCCACAGCAGCTCGCGGGTGGACTCGATCAGTCGTTCCGGGGTGCTCATGCGCCCATTGTACATACTAGTAGTTACAGAACACAACCGTTCTCCATCGACATCCCCGGGGAGCAGTTCGCCGCCCCCGTCGTACTCCCCGGGAGGTACGCGCACGGCCGCCGGGCGCACGACGACCCGGACCCCCTGCCGGAGGGAGTCTCGAGGCATCCCCGAAGAGCGCGGCGAAGACCCGAAGACCACAAGGAGATGACCGAGATGCAGACCCTGGCGAGCTGGCACGGCGGGCCCGGCCCGTGGATCCTGTTCTTCCCGCTGATCTGGGCGGCCGTCGTGATCGGCGCCGTCACGTTCCTGCGCCGCACCGTCTGGCGCGGCCGCGGCGGGCCCTGGCGGGGCATGGACGGCGGCCGCCCGGCCGGTGACGCGCCGCTCGCCGTCCTCGGCCGGCGCTTCGCCTCCGGCGAGATCGACGAGGACGAGTACTGGCGCCGCCTGTCCGTCCTGGAGGAGCAGTTCGGCCGTACGGGCAAGGGCGGTGCGGCATGACCACGACCGCACTGCGGGCCGCGGCGAGCGTGGTGGACGGAGTGAAGGTGTACGGCGGTGGTGACACCGCCGTACGCGCCCTCGACGGCGTCGACGTGGACTTTCCCGCCGGACGCTTCACGGCGATCATGGGCCCCTCGGGCTCCGGCAAGTCCACCCTCATGCACTGCGCGGCCGGCCTCGACACACTCACCTCCGGCACCGTCTACATCGGCGACACCGAACTCGGCGCACTGGACGACCGCCGCCTGACCCTGCTGCGCCGCGACCGGATCGGCTTCGTCTTCCAGGCGTTCAACCTGGTGCCGACCCTGACCGTCGCCGAGAACATCACCCTGCCGCTGGACCTGGCCGGCCGGCGCGGCGACACGGAGTGGATCGACGCGCTCGTGGACGTCGTCGGCCTGCGCGACCGGCTGCACCACCGGCCCGCGGAACTCTCCGGCGGCCAGCAGCAACGCGTCGCCGTGGCCCGGGCATTCGCCGGCCGGCCCGACGTCGTCTTCGCCGACGAGCCGACCGGCAACCTCGACTCCCGCTCCGGCGCGGAGGTCCTCGGCCTGCTCGGCCGCGCCGTACGGGAGATGGACCGCACGGTCGTCATGGTCACGCACGACCCCGTGGCCGCCGCCCACGCGGACGAGGTGCTCTTCCTCGCCGACGGACGCCTGGTCGACCGGATGCAGTCGCCCACCGCCGACCGGGTCCTCGACCGCATGAAGGCCTTCGAGGTACGGACATGAACGCATCGCTCCGGCTCAGCCTCACCTCCCTGCGCGCGCACCGGCGCCGGTTCGCCGGCACCTTCCTCGCCGTGTTCCTCGGCGTCGCGTTCCTCGCCGGCACCCTCGTCATGGGCGACACGCTCAGAGCGAGCTTCGGCTCCATGTTCGGCGAAGCCACCAGCGGCACGGACGCCGTCGTACGCGGCGCCGACGCCATCACCGCCCCCGGCGAGGCCCAGGGGGTACGGCGGCCCGTCGAGACCTCGCTGGTCAAGACCCTCGAGCGGGTGCCGGGCGTGGCCGCAGCGGCCCCGAGCATCCAGGGCCGCGGCCAGCTCGTGGGCGCCGACGGCAAGCCCATCGGCGGTCAGGGACCGCCCACCCTCGCCGGGAACTGGATCATCGACCCGAAGCTCAACCCCTACCGGCTCGCCGAGGGCCGCCTCCCCGCCCGCTCCGGAGAGGTCGTGGTGAACCGGGGCGCCGCGAAGAAGGGCGGCCTGAAGATCGGTGACACCACGGTCCTGCGCACCCCCGATCCGGTGCGCGTGACCGTCGTGGGCCTCGCCACCTTCGGCGGCCAGGACGGCATGGCACAGGTGACGTTCACCGGTATGACCCAGGCCGACGCCGAGCGCCACCTCACCGCACGGCCCGGACAGGCCGCGGCCATCGACGTACGGGCCGCGTCCGGTGTGAGCCAGGCGGACCTCGTACGACGTCTGACTCCCGTGCTACCCAAGGGAGTCGAGGCCATCACCGGTCAGCAGTCGGCGCGCGAGAGCACCGACATGATCTCCGGCCAGTTCCTGACCCTCTTCACCACCTTCCTGCTCGTGTTCTCCGGTGTCGCCCTGCTCGTCGCCACCTTCTCCATCCACAACACGTTCGCCATCGTGGTCGCCCAACGCACTCGTGAGAACGCCCTGTTGCGAGCCCTGGGTGCCGCCCGCCGGCAGGTGACCGGCATCGCCCTCGCCGAGGCCCTCGCCGTCGCGCTCACCGCCTCGCTCACCGGACTCGCCGGCGGCATCGGGATCGCCGCCGGGCTCCAGGCGTTGTTCCCGGCGATCGGATTCCCGTTCCCCGACGGCGCGTTGGTGATCAATGCCCTGTCGATGGTCCTGCCGTTCGCCGTGGGGATCGTGGTCTGCCTGGCCTCCGCGCTGCTGCCGGCCCTGCGCGCCGGACGCACCGCGCCGCTGGCCGCCCTGCGCGAGACGGCCGTCGACAGCTCGGGCGCCTCCCGGCCGCGCGCTCTCACCGGTACCGCCCTCGGCGTGCTCGCGCTCGCCGCGACCCTCGGCGGGGTGCTCGTCACCCCGTCCGTCTGGGTGGCGGGACTCGGCGCACTGCTCGCCCTGGCCGCGTTCGTCGTCCTCGGCCCGGTCGCCGCGACCACCGTCGTACGCCTCCTCGGCGGACCGCTGGACCGGCTGCGCGGGGTCACGGGCGCACTCGCCCGGCGCAACGCCCTGCGCAGCCCGAAGCGGACGGCCGCCACCGCGAGCGCGCTGATGATCGGCGTGGCCGTCGTGTCCCTGTTCACCGTCTTCGGCGCCTCGCTGAAGGCCACCATGGACCGGACGGTGTCGCGCTCCTTCGCCGGTGACGTCGCCGTCAGCAGCCCGTCCTTCGGCGCGGGCGGCAGCGGACTGAGCCCCCGGCTCGCCCCGGCGATCCAGCGGCTGCCCCAGGTGGACACCGCCGTCGGACTCGGCCGCGGGGTCGCCGAAGTCGACGGCAGGGGAAGGGCGTTGACCGTCACCGATCCGGTCGCGCTCGCCCGCACCTTCGACCTCGGCACGGTCACCGGCTCCCTGTGCGGCCTCGGCGCCGACGGCATCGCGATCACCCGGACGGAGGCCGACCGGCGGCATCTGCGCACCGGCGACACCGCCCGCCTGACGTTCACCGACGGAAAGAGCGCGAACGTCACCGTCCGCGCCGTGTACGGCCGGTCCGAACTCGCCGGCGACTACGTCATCACCCGTGCCGCCTGGGCCCCCCACCGCACCCAGGACTCCGACACCCTGATCGCCGTCACCTTCAGGCACGGGGTGAGCACCGACGCGGGCAAGGCGGCGGTACGGCAGGTCGCCGCGCGGTACGGCAACCCACAGGTGCAGACCCGCGACGAGTACGCGCAGTCCTCGGCGGGCGGCATCGACATGATGCTCACCCTCGTCTACGCTCTGCTCGCCCTCGCGGTGGTCATCGCCCTGCTCGGCATCGCCAACACACTCACCCTCGCGGTGCACGAACGCACCCGGGAACTGGGGCTGTTGCGAGCCGTCGGCCAGACCCGGGCCCAACTGCGGGCCATGGTCCGCTGGGAGTCGGTCCTCGTCGCCGCGTTCGGCACGGCCGGCGGACTCGGCCTCGGCGCCTTCCTCGGCTGGGTCCTGGTCAAGGCCTCCGACGGCACGAGCGACACCACGTTCGCCTTCGCCCTGCCACCCACGCGACTGGCGGTGGTAGCTCTCGTCGGCCTGGTCGCCGGCGCCCTCGCGGGCCTGCGCCCGGCCCGGAGGGCGGCCCGCTTGGATGTGCTGCGGGCCATCGCGACGGAGTGAACGACGGCGGGTTCGGCGGGAGCCTTGCGCAGCTACGGTGCGAAGCAGGTGCGGCCGGCCGCAGCTCCCCAGGGGCGCGGGGAACTGCGTGACCAGCCACAATGGACCCGCACTCGCGGACGGTCCCACCCGGCCCGGCGGGTGGGCGCGGCGGCACCCGGCAGACGCGGCCGAGCCCCCGCATCCAGCCGGCGCGAGCCCGGAAAAGGGACCGTCCACTCCGGAGGCGGCCTCACCGCCCGGTCAGCCGGAAACGGCCGACCGGGCGGGAGCCTTGACCCCGGCCACGACGGAGGCGTGCGCCACGGCGGGGACCGCAGCCGCGCTCGCCACCGGGGCGGTCGCCCCGACGGAGGCTCCCGCGGCCACGGTTGTCCCGGCGGTCACGGTGACCGGCACCCCGCCCGCCACCGGCGCGGCGGGTTCCGGCGCCGGCCGTGCCGTCTTCTCCGTACGGCGCGGCGCACCCGCCGGCTGCGTCCGCGCCGGTGCCGACGCGGGCAGCGTGAACCACACGACCTTGCCGTTCTCGCCGTCCGGCCGCGCGCCCCAGCTCTCACTCACCGCGGCCACCATCGCCAGCCCCCGACCGCAGGTGGCCAGCGGGCCGGCGTCCGGCGTGTCGGCCTCGACCGGCACCGGCAGCCGCGGGTCGTTGTCGCGCACCGAGACCGTGAGCCGGTCCGGCAGCAGCTCCAGCTCGACCCGGCACGACTTGTCGGGCCTGGCATGCCGGTGGACGTTGCTCAGCAGCTCCGTCACACCGAGCGCGGCCCGGTCTATCAACGGGTCCATATGCCAGTAGCGCAACTGTGCAGATACGATTCTGCGGACCTGGCCGATCCGCGACGGCAGGGCCTGGAGCTCCACCGTGCAGTGCCTGCTCGGATGACTGATCACGGCTGCGACTCCCCGATGTAGAGGTCCGAAGGGACCGGTAGAACACGGAGAACAACGGATCCAGCAGGGTGCTTGCGTCCAAACGTCCGCCTGCTGTCATGGCCGGCGGGCTGGTTCGCAGCGTTATCGCCGGTAAACCCAGAGTGACGTGAGAACAGCGTGACAGGGCGGATGCGCGCCCGCAACTCGCCGCGACGGAACACTGCTCGGAGTAGTGACGGGCCGGTGCGCGGCCCCGGGTGACCGGCGCGCTCGTCAGCCGCCGCCCGTGTGTTCGCTCAGCCGCCGCGCCCGGCGGCCCTGCGCACCGCCTCGATGAACCGCCGCGCCGCGGGCGGCCCCGGCTCGCCCGGAGCGGGGTCGTGCTCGCCCAGCGTCAGCAGGTACCGCTGGCCGTTGAGGTCGGCCAGCGCGCGGTCGTCCGGTGCGAACCACGGCTTGGACGCCCGCACCGCCTGCACCGGGGCGCTGTCGATCTCGCTGCCGTAGCTGTTGAGCAACTCCAGCCTGCCGTCGTTGATCCGGACCTGCCCGGCCCGCGTGAGTGACCGCAGCCGCTTGCCGATCCGCACGCCCGTGGCCGTGAACTCCGGCTCCGCCATCCTTCGCCGCCCCCTTGCGCGTGTGCTTCCGCGATCCAGTGTGCGCCCCCGATCGGGACGGTCGGTCCCGTCGCGTGCAGTCTGCCCCGATGCGGCCGAGAGCACCAGTACACGCGGTGCGCGTGCGACGACCGCCCGGAGCACTCCCGCCAATGCGCCCCCGGTCGTCTCGCACGCGTGAGCCCCAGGGTGGCTTTGAGTCGCCCAAAGATGCGTTTATGCAGGTGGGAAGCGGTGTGAAAGATGCCTATGCTCGACGTGTCAGCCGCGTCAGGCGCCGCCGACGCCCAGCGTAAGGAGCACGCCGTGAGCACCACCCCGCAGACCCGGACCGGCGCGACCCTCGACGTCGACCGCAGTGACGCCGCCTACCGCGACTGGCTGAAAGAAGCCGTGCGCAAGGTCCAGGCCGACGCCAACCGCTCGGCGGACACGCACCTGCTGCGCTTCCCGCTGCCCGAGCAGTGGGGCATCGACCTCTACCTGAAGGACGAGTCGACCCACCCGACCGGCAGCCTCAAGCACCGCCTCGCCCGCTCCCTCTTCCTCTACGGCCTCTGCAATGGCTGGATCCGCCCCGGCCGCCCGGTGATCGAGGCGTCCAGCGGCTCGACCGCCGTCTCCGAGGCCTACTTCGCCAAGCTGATCGGTGTGCCCTTCATCGCGGTCATGCCGCGCACGACGAGCGCCGAGAAGTGCCGCCTGATCGAGTTCCACGGCGGCCGATGTCACTTCGTGGACGACTCCCGGAAGATGTACGAGGAGTCGGCCCGCCTCGCGGTGGAGACCGGCGGCCACTACATGGACCAGTTCACCTACGCCGAGCGGGCCACCGACTGGCGCGGCAACAACAACATCGCCGAATCCATCTTCCGCCAGCTGCAGTTGGAGCGGTTCCCGGAGCCGGCGTGGATCGTCGCCACGGCGGGCACCGGCGGCACCTCCGCGACCCTCGCCCGCTACGTCCACTACATGCAGTACGACACCCGGATCTGTGTCGCCGACCCGGAGAACTCCTGCTTCTTCGAGGGCTGGACCACCGGCGATCCGGACGTCACCTGCGACTGCGGCTCCCGGATCGAGGGCATCGGCCGGCCGCGCATGGAGCCGAGCTTCGTGCCCGGTGCGATCGACCGGATGATGAAGGTCCCGGACGCGGCCAGCGTCGCCGCCGTACGCGCCCTGGAGCGGGCCATCGGCCGCAAGGCGGGCGGCTCCACGGGCACCGGACTGTGGAGCGCACTGAAGATCGTCTCCGAGATGGTGGCCGAGGGCCGTACCGGCAGCGTCGTCACCCTGCTGTGCGACCCCGGCGACCGCTACCTCGACAAGTACTACTCCGACGCCTGGCTCGCGGAGCAGGGCCTGGACATCACGCCGTACACCGTGGCGATCGAGACCCTGCTGTCGACGGGCGTCTGGCCGGACTGAGCCCGCGGCGGCGGGTCAGCCCAGGCGCCGGTCCAGAGCCGCGACCGCCTGGCGGACGGACCGGCCGACGCCCGGGCGGACGATCCGGCACACCGCGCGGAAGGCGGCCGTACCGTCGAGCGCGAAGGTCATCCGCACCCGCGTCCCGGTACCGGCCGGGGCCAGCCGCCACTCCTCGACCCAGGCGCGGGCGCCCGGTGTGTTCGTCATGTCGACCCGGTACGCGTACACCTCGGGTGCCTTCGCCACCAGCACCGTCTCCTGGAAGCGGATGCCGCCGCGCAGCCGTACCTCACGCCCGTCCTCGGTCGGCCGGGCGGAGGCCACCGCCCGGAACCAGCCGGGCCAGCCGGGCACGTCCTCGGCGAGGGCGTGGAAGACCGCCTCCGGGGCGGCGGCCACGTCCCGCGTGAACACCAGCCGTACCGGCGCGCTCTCGACGAACTCCGGCCCGACCGGGCGCAGACGCTGCGGCATGACGCGAACCCCCTCGTGAAGTCCCGTCCGGAAGCGGGGCGTCGAGGGGGTAAGCGTAGTTGACGGACCGTCAGATGTCCTCGTCCGCTTCGGGCTCGGATTCGGGCTCGCCCGCCACGATCAGCCGCGACAGGTGTTCCGAGATCTCCGTACGCGCCTCGGCCGGCAGCCCCGCGTCGGTGACGAGCGTGTCCACCTGCTCCAGCGCGGCGAACGAACTGAGGCCCACCGTGCCCCACTTGGTGTGGTCGGCGACCACCACGACCCGGCGCGCGGAGTGCACCAGCCGACGGTTGGTCTCGGCCTCCGCGAGGTTCGGCGTGGACAGCCCCGCCTCCACCGATATGCCGTGCACGCCCAGGAAGAGCAGATCGAAGTGGAGGGCGGCGATCGCCCGGTCGGCGACCGGTCCCACCAGCGAGTCCGAGGGGGTGCGGACCCCGCCGGTCAGCACCACCGTGGCCGCGCCCTGCCGCTGGCCCGAGGTGCGCTGCGCCGCGTGGAAGACGTCCGCGACCCGCACCGAGTTCGTCACGACGGTCAGATCGGGCACCTCCAGCAGGTGCTGCGCGAGCGCGTACGTCGTCGTACCGCCGGACAGGGCGATCGCCGTACCCGGCGTGACCAGCCGGGCCGCGGCCCGCGCGATGTCCTCCTTGGCGGTCAGCTCCAGACCCGACTTGGCCTCGAACCCCGGCTCATGAGTGCTGGCCTCGACCACCGGCACCGCGCCGCCGTGCACCTTCTCCAGCATGCCCTGGCGGGCGAGGGAGTCCAGGTCGCGGCGCACGGTCATGTCCGACACGCCGAGTTTGCGGGTCAGCTCGTTGACCCGCACTCCGCCCCGGCGCCGGACCTCGTCCAGGATCAGGGCGCGGCGCTGCTCCGCGAGGAGGTTCTGATTCTCACTCACGTACGCTCCGGTCCTTTCGCCGCCAACGGTCCGACACGCCCGCCGCACCGACCCCGACCAGGAGATTCCGTACGACCGGAGGTGTGCGGGCGTCCCATCTTTTCACGGGTCGGTACCGGTTGCGCCACCCGCCTGTCACGAAGCGCACATGCCACTTGGACCACGGCCGTTTCTCCCCGATGTCACACGGATCGGGGAGATTCCGTGACGAGCGGTGCGCGGCGCCGGTGGAGCGGAGATCCTGAAGCCCGCATCGACACAGGCCTTCGGGCGCGTCACGGGGGTGCGACGACAGTGGACCGCGCGCAGGACCGCCCCATCGGGCGGCAGGACGCACACGACGAGAAGCGGACCGACCGGGCAGGCCATCGCACGGGCAGGGGCACGGCACCGGACTCCGACCGGAGCGGTGGGGGCGTCGGGTCGGAGGCCGAGCTGGAACTGCTGGTGCACGGGGTCGGCGGCACCACGCCCGAGAAGATGCTCGGCGACCCGCGCACGGTCCGCGTCACCGGCGACGACACGGCCGCCGTCTTCCGGCGCGCGGCCGACGCCGGCCCCCGGAAGGAACCGCGCGGCGAACCGGTGCAGGAGGCGTACGTCTGGTGCAACCTGACCTCGGGTGACAGCAGCCGTGCCCTGTGGCTGTTGCTGCTGCCGTTCATGGTGGTCAACCTCGCCCACTGGATGCGCCCCGCCGCGTCCGGCCGTCCCCATGCCGCCCGCCTGTACGGCCTCCTCGTCCGCCTGACCGCCCTCACCCTGACCGTGCTGCTGGTCGCCGCCGCCTGCGAGGTGGCCCTGGACCTGGTGGCCTGGCAGTGCGCGGGCGTCCACGAATGCGCCCGCCGCCACTCCTGGCTGACCTTCTCCGCCGCCGGAGCGTACGGCACCGACGGCGGCTGGTGGAGCCTGCCGGGCCGCCGGCTCGCCCTCGCCGCGCTGGTACCGGCCGCGCTGACCCTTCTGCTCTGGTACCTCTCGCGCCGCACCTGGAGCGCCTACGAGTCGCACCGGCCGATGGACCGTGACCCCGAGCCGGAGACCGACGGCAGCGCGCTGGCCCGGCCCGGCTTCTGGTACGGGCGCCGCCTGGTGGCCCGGCTGCGCGCCGCGCACACCGCGACGGCCCTGCTGACGGTGGCCGCCGCCGTCATGACCCCGGCGGCCCGTTACGACCACCGGCCGGGCGGCCCCGCGGCCCTGAACGCCCTGAGCTGGCTGCTCACCACGGTCCTGCTCGCCTGGACGGCAGCCACGGTGGGCGTGGTGTGCCGCCGCGGCCGCAGCGAGAACCGCCTCGACCAGCGACTCGACCGGCATCTCGTACGCCGGCTGCCGCTCGGCGCGCTGGGCCTGCTGCTGCTCACCGCGCTCTACGCCGGCTGGTCCCGGCCCGGCTGGCACTCGACCGGGCGCCTTCCCGGCGACCCGGCCTTCGGCGCCCTGATGCTGGCCCAGGGGTTACTTGTCATCGCCCTCGCCGTCGTGGCCCGGGACCTGCACCGCCGTAGCCCCGACCGGCGCGCCGGGATGCGCGGCCTCGGCGGTCCGGCCGTCGCGCTGCTCGCGTGCGCGCTGGGCGGCGTGATGTCCGGCGGGGGCGCGCAGCGCGTCGCCGGCTGGCTGGACGGCACCGGGGGCCTGCCCGCCGGGCCGCCCGTGCTGCTGACCTGGCAGGCGTCCACGATCCCACCGGTCCTCGCGGTCCTGCTGCTCCTCGCCGTCCGGCTCGGGCTCGGCGCCGCGCGGCTCGCCCGCACCGAACGCGGCCGGATCCGTCACGAACACCCCGGCGAACCCGAGGACCCCGGCCGCACCCGCGCCATCGCCCATGCCCGGGCCATGGCCACCCTCACCGACCGGGCGCCCCTCGTCGTCGCCGTCCTCACCGCCACCACCTTCGTGCTCGGCGCCGTGGCCCTCGCCGGAGCCATGGCCACCGGCAAGACGCCCGACGGAGCGACCCGCCGCACGCACGACATCCTCCAGGCCGCCGCCGACACCTCACAGGCGCTGGGCTCCTGGCTGGTCGGGTTCGGCTTCCTGCTGTTCGTGACCTGGGGCCGGCGCGCCTACAAGGACGCCTCGGCGCGGCGCACCATCGGCATCCTGTGGGACGTCGGCACGTTCTGGCCGCGCGCCGCCCACCCCTTCGCGCCCCCGTGCTACGCCGAGCGCGCGGTGCCGGACCTGACCTGGCGGATGGCGACCTGGACGCAGCGCACGGGTGGCCGCCTGGTCCTCTCCGGGCACTCGCAGGGCAGCGTCCTGGCCGCGGCCGCCGCCTGGCAGCTGACCCCGTCGGCACGCAAACGGGTCGCCCTGCTGACCTACGGCTCCCCGCTGGAGCGCCTCTACGGCCGCTGGTTCCCGGCCCACTTCGGACCGCCCGCGCTCGCCGCCCTGCACCGCGACGTCGCCTGCTGGCGCAACCTCTACCGCCGCACCGACCCCATCGGTGGCCCCCTCCGCGTCCCCGACGACACCACCCCCGAGGTCGACCACGCCCCCTTGCGCGACCCGCTCGCCTACGGCCGCACCCCCGACCATCCCCTCCCGGCGCCGATCCTCGGCCACTCCGACTACCAGGCGGACCCCGTCTTCACCCGAGAACGCGCCCACCTGCTGAGCCGTCTGCGCCCGGAGGTACCAGGGCAACGCGAGGAGCCGGACGAGGGCGCCGCATAGAGCTCAGGGCAGCTCAGGCAGGTCCTCCGCGTACAGCAGGGTCAGATCGTCGGTGTTCGGGTCCGCGAGCTGGGCGACCCGGCTCGCGTGCCGCTCCACCATCGCCTCGAACGTCTGCCGGGCGGTACGCCCGTTGCCGAACGCCGGGCCCTTCGGGATCGCCGTGAAGTACTTCAGCAGCGCCTCGGACGCGCCCGCCGCCAGCCGGTACTCGTGCTCGTCGGCCTGCTGCTCCACGATCCGCAGCAGCTCGTCGGGGCCGTAGTCGCCGAAGGTGATGGTGCGCGAGAAGCGGGAGGCGACACCGGGGTTGACGGACAGGAAGCGCTCCATCTCGGCCGTGTACCCGGCGACGATCACCACCACCGCGTCCCGGTGGTCCTCCATCAGCTTCACCAGCGTGTCGATGGCCTCCTTGCCGAAGTCCCGCCCGGCGTCCTCCGGGGACAGCGCGTACGCCTCGTCGATGAACAGCACACCGCCGTGCGCCCGTTGGAACGCCTCCTGGGTGCGGATCGCCGTGGAGCCGATGTGCTCGCCGACCAGATCGACCCGGGACACCTCGACCAGGTGCCCCTTGTCCAGCACGCCGAGCGAGGCGAGGATCTCGCCGTACAGCCGGGCCACCGTCGTCTTGCCGGTACCGGGGGAGCCGGTGAAGACCAGGTGCCGTTTGACCGAGGCCGCCTTCAGGCCCGCTCGCTGGCGGCGCCGGCCCACCTCGATCATGTCGGTCAGCGCCCGCACCTCGCGCTTGACGCTGTCCAGGCCCACCAGCGCGTCCAGTTCCCCGAGCACGTCCTTCGACGTCCGCACCGGCTTGTCCGACTCAGTCGCGGCGACCAGCGGCTCCTGCTCGGTGGCGCGCTGCCCGGGGATCGAGCCGAGCAGACCGGGGGAGTGCGACACCGTCTGTACGGCACTCTCGCGCACCGTCGGCGGCCGCGGCCCACCGCTCTCGTCGCTGGTGCAGTCCTCCACCACCGGGCCCGTCCCGGAACCGGCGTCCGGACCGGCGTCCGCGAACTCGTAACCGCCGCGCGCGCAGCGCTCCGTACGGCACTTGCGCAGCGTCGCCCGGCAGCCGTCGATCACATGGAAGCCGTAGCCGCCGCTGCCGCTCACCCGGCAGTTCAGAAAGCTGCCGCGGCCGCCCGCGGAGACGTAGAAACCGGCCTCGGCAGGGGAATCGACCGTGCAGCGCTCGATCGTCGGGTCGGCACCCTTGGTGACGATCACGCCGGTCTGGGTGCCGTCCAGGGTGCAGTTGTTCAGCGTGCCGCCGCTGCCGTGGTCGCGGAACCACGCGCCGGTCGCCGCCTCCCGGATCCGGCAGTCGTCGAGCTGCGCGGTCGCCCCGTCGCTCACCGACACCGCCGTGTTGCGCACCTGGGACAGGTCACTGTCCACGACGTCCGCGCGCGAACCGCGGTCCAGCACGAACAGCGCGTCCGGCACGTCGTGCACCCGGCAGGAATCGAGCACCGCGGTGGCGCCGTCGCTCACCCACACCGCCGGATAGTCACCGGTGCTGTCGAAGATCTCGCACTGGTTGGCGTCCACGCGCGTGCCCGGATCCCACACCGACAGCCCGTTGCGCCCGAACTGACGGACCGTCGTGCGGGTCAGCGTGAGCACCGAGCGCGAGCGCAGGTCGACCGCGTTCTCCGGGATGTCGTGGATGCGACAGTCGGCCAGCGTGAGCACCGCGTCCGTGTCCATCGTGACGCCGTCGGCGGTGGTGCGGTGTACATCGCAGTCGGTCAGATGGGCGGTGGCGCGCTGAGTCACCTGCACACCGGAGCCGCGGACCTCGTAGATCTCGCAACCCACCGCCTCCAGGGCGGAGTTCTCCCCGGTCGCGGTCAGCCCGGTGCCGGAGGCGTGATGCACCCGGCAGCGCTCCAGCCGCGGATGGGCGCCGCCCCGAACGTCCACGCCCGCCTGCCCGGCCGCGACGACCTCGCACTCCTCGAACACCCCGCCACCGCCGTCGAGCACGGCGATGCCGATGCCCGCCGGGTTGTCCACGGTGCAGCGGCGCACGGTCGGGCGGGCGCCGCCGCGCACCTCGATGCCGGCGGCGGACCGGGTGACGATCCTGAGGTCCGTCAGCTCGGGTGTGCCCTCCTCGACCAGCAGCGCCGGTGCCGCCGCGTCCTGGCCCTCCACGTGCAGGTCCTGCACCACGGCCGAGGCCGCCACGGTCAGCGGCACCCCGTCCACCGGCGCGATCCGAACGGAGCCGGGGGAGCCCTCGGGGCCGCGGAGCGTCACCGCCCGCTGGATGACGAGGTTCTCCCGGTAGGTGCCCGGGGCGATGGTGAGGACGTCGCCGTCGGCGGCGGCCTCCAGGGCGGCGGCGAGCGATGCGTACTCGCCCGTGCGGCGCCGCCACCGCGACGTACCGGTGTGCGTCACCTGGACCGTGCCCTGTGCCATGGCGTTGCTGTGCCCCCACCTCGTCGTACTGATGGCTCGCTCCCGCGCGGGACCGTGCCACTGGTGCCGGGACCGCGACCGTGCCCGGCTCTGGGGCCGGTGCGCGTCCGCGCTCCCGAAAACCTGCGCGCCCGTGCGGTTCGCTCATCCGCGGGTTGTCGCCGAAAGCGTCTCGGCCGGTCCACCGTAGCGTGTGCGTGCGTGGTGGGTTGACCAGAGCCGTCAGGCCGTCAGCTGCCGGTGCCCGCCTTGCCCCAGTCCGGTCCCGCCCGGTCCCAGGCCTGGTCCCAGCGGGCGTACCGCCGGCGGACCATGCGCCACACGGTCAGCCGCCGGACGCCCTCGACCAGGCCGGCGATCAGCAGGGCCGCGCCGAACCCGGCCAGCACCGCATGGGTCGTCGCGGTGGGGGAGTCCAGCGGCCGGGTGGTTATTCGGCCGTCGGCGTCCGTCCAGAGTCCGAAGTGGTCGCCCGGGTGCGGGGACTTGAGGTTCGCCAGGGCGGCTCCGTGCTGCCGGGTGCCGTCCGGCGCGGTCCAGTCCGCGAGCACGCGATGGCGGGGCTCGCGCGCCGCGGTGACGTCGGGGTCCGTCTCCGGCGGGGTTTCCCCCAGATCACGTACCACCAGAGCCGTCACGAGATGGTGTGTGTGCTGCTGCTCGCGCACCGTCCGCTGCAGCGAGTCCTGGGCGACGGCGCCGACCAGACAGCCCGTCACGGGCGCGGCCACGCTGATCAGCACCAGCGCCACGAGCGCCACCCAGGCCTCGGCCAGATCGGTCGCCCGGCGCAGAGGATTGCGCCGCCAGCGCCACAGACCCCTGATGGCCCGCATGTCCCCACCCCCTTCCGCTCCGTCATAACTCCCCGGCGCGGGCGTGCGTCCGTGCCCCGGAGCAAGAGAGAGCGACATCACGTACGCCGCGCACGGTCACGCACGCGGCCCCTCACGCAATTCTCATGCACTCTCAACGACCGGGCCTCGGCGCCGGTTCCCGCTCACGGGCGTTCTCGAGCGTCACTCCAGCACCCGGACGGGGTCCCCGACCCTGATCGTGCCGGGCGTGAGGGGCACCAGGTTCTGCCCGAAGATCAGCTTCGAGCCGACCTTGCGGTGCCGTGCCAGGGTGAGCAGCGGCTCGCGGCCGCGTATGCCGGTGTCCTGGTCGGTGGTGGTGACGACACACCGTCCGCTCGCCTTCGCGACGCGGAGGACCACCTCGCCGACCTCGATGCACGACCAGTGGTCCTCGGCCCATGGCTCGGTGCCCGCGACGACGAGATTGGGCCGGAACCGGTTCATCGGCAGCGGGCCCTCGTGGGCGTGAGTGCCCTCCTGGATCAGGGAGTTGAGGGCGTCGAGGGAGGCCGCCGTGGCGAGCAGCAGGGGGTAGCCGTCGGCGAAACTCACCGTCTCGCCGGGCAGGGCGTACACGGGATCGACCGGGCGGCGGACGGCCGGATCGTCCATGTGGACCAGGCGGACGTCCGCGTTCAGATAGGCGCTGCACCAGGCATGCGCGGCCGCCGCGGCCGGGACCGCCTCCACCTTCGTGCCGAAGACACTGATCGGCACGGTCCCGTCCGGCTCGGGCACCGACACCGTCAACGGCGCCCGGCCTGGCGCGGACAGCCGGACTCCGCCGCCGGACAGCAGCTCGGCGGCGGCCGACGCGAGGCGCGGCTGTTCGCGCTGGGTGACGACCTTTCCCCCGTCGTCGATCAGTGTCCAGCGCCGGTCTCCGGCCAGGCCCCAGGGCTCCACCACAGCTTCCCGGGGCGCGAATCCCCGGAACGCCTTGACCGGATGGACGTGGATCGACTGCACTTCGGCGTGTCCCATGACGCCATCGTGCCAGGCGGCACCGACAGCGCGGGGGCGCCGGTCAGTAGCCGCGGTACTGCTGGTTGTTGTACGGGTCCTGGTAGGGAGCCGGCGTGGGCCGCGGCGCGGCCGGGCGCATGGCCTCGTACCCCGTGCCGGACGCCATCGGGCGCTGCGGCTGCGGGGCCTGCGGACCGGGGTAACCCCGCGGGGCGCTCGCCTGCTGCGGGATGTACGCCGTGGGCGCCTGCTGCAGCGGCGCGGGCTGCGGCGTCTGCGGGTAGCCGTAGGCGGGGGCCTGCGGGGAGGGGGCCGCCGGGAGGGCGGGCAGGGCCGACGGCAGAGCGGGCAGGCTGCTGCCCGTGTCGTAGGCCGCGGGAACCCGGA
Source organism: Streptomyces sp. NPDC020192 (assembly GCF_044388685.1). Classification (NCBI taxonomy): domain Bacteria; kingdom Bacillati; phylum Actinomycetota; class Actinomycetes; order Kitasatosporales; family Streptomycetaceae; genus Streptomyces; species Streptomyces sp. NPDC020192. The sequence continues at coordinate 191,583 of NZ_JBIRXG010000017.1, forward strand.
TCGGGGCGATCTGCGGGGTGCCCCGCTCGGCGACGAGGGAGTCGTAGATCGGGGTGTCCGCGAAGGAGGCGGAGTAGTAGCCGCCATAAGTGGAGCGGGGGGAGGTCATGGCACATAAGTTAAGCCCACGATGTGCTCGTTGGGGAGACCGATAAGAGGGTTCTTTTCCGTGTCGGCAGTGACCTGGGATCCTTAATCCGAGCGAACTTGGCAAAAAAGGACGACGGTCTACGTTTGGATCGTGTAAAGGCCGACTTTCTGCGGGGTTACCGGCGGTCGGCCGGTGATCTTCCGGCGCAGCTCAGGGGGAGTTCGCCGGACCCGGGAATAGGTTGTGCGGGTAGGGATGGCCCGACCGCCGGGGGTGTGCCCGGGAAGCCGATGCTGATTGGGGCGGACATGTCAATGCCGAAGGGGTCGAACGCGCCGGTGCCGACCGCGGTCCTGCGCGTCGAATTGGGCTGGCGCTCCGGTCCCGGCGTGCCCGACGCCGACGCCTCGGCGCTGCTGCTCGCCGCCGGAAGGGTCCGCTCCGACGGCGACTTCGTCTTCTACAACCAGCCCGCCCACCTCTCCGGCGCGGTACGCCACGAGGGCAAGCGGACGGTCGGCGGGCAGGTCACCGACACCCTTTCCGTCGACCTCGCGCGCGTGGAGGGCGCGATCGAGCGGATCGTCCTCGCCGCCTCCGCCGACGGCGGGACGTTCGGACAGGTCCCCGGCCTCTACATCGAGGTGACCGACGCCGCGACCGGCTCCGTCGTCGTCCGCTTCGACAGCCCCGGCGCCACCTCCGAGACGGCCTTCGTGCTCGGCGAGTTCTACCGCCGCCAGGGCGGCTGGAAGTTCCGCGCCGTCGCCCAGGGCTACAGCAGCGGACTCGAAGGCCTGGCAACGGACTTCGGGATCACCGTGGACCAACCCCAGCACGCCGCACCCACCGCCGCCACGGTCCCGGCACCGCCCCCGGTGGCGACGGCGCCGACGCCCGCGACACCTCCGCCACCGCCTCCCGTGCCGCCGGCCGCCGCCGCGCGGACGCCCCCGGCCCAGCCGGTCCGCCTGTCCAAGATCACCCTCACGAAGGCCGCCCCCTCCGTCTCGCTCGCCAAACAGGGCGGAACCTCCGGCGCCATGCGGGTGAACCTCAACTGGCAGATGCGCAAACAGCTTTCGGGCTGGGGCGGCCGCTGGGGAGGCGGTCAGCGGGACCTCGACCTCGACCTGTGCGCCCTGTACGAACTCACCGACGGCCGCAAAGGCGTCGTCCAGGCCCTCGGCAACGCCTTCGGGTCGCTGCACCGGCCGCCGTACATCCATCTCGACGGCGACGACCGCACCGGAGCCCTCGCCGCCGGTGAGAACCTCACCGTCAACCTCGACCACCGGCAGGATTTCCGGCGCATCCTCGTCTTCGTCACCATCTACGAGGGCGCCAGCTCCTTCGCCGACCTGCACGCCACCGTCACCCTCCAGCCGCAGCACGGCGCCCCGATCGACTTCTCGCTCGACGAGTGCACCGTCGCCTCCACGGTCTGCGCGCTCGCCCTGATCACGAACACCGGCGGCGATCTCCTCGTACAGCGCGAGGCGCGGTACCTGGTGCCGGAGCGCGGGGTGAGCCCGCAGCGGACCGTGGACCGCGCCTACGGCTGGGGCATGAACTGGACGCCCGGCCGCAAGTGACCGCGCTCAGCCCTCGTCGGGCACGGCACCGGGACGCGCGTACGTACGGCCCTTCCACGCGGCCCCGCGCCCCCGGTAGTGCTGCACCGCCGAGTCGACCGTCATCAGCAGGTACAGGAACGCGGTGAACGGCAGCAGCGGGGCGAGCCACAGCGGCTGGCCGTAGTAGCGGAGCATCGGTACGTACGTGCCCGCCATCACCGCCCAGGCCACAGCACCGAGCACCGCCGTCGCCGTACTCCCGCCGGCCGCTCCCGCGACCAGCGCGGCGGGCGGCACCAGGTACACCAGGGCGAGCCCGGCGACCGTGCCGAGGAGCAGCAGCGGGTTGTGCCGCAGCTGGGCGTAGGCACTGCGCGAGACCATCCGCCACAGGTCGTGCAGCCGCGGGTAGGGCCGCACACTGTCCACCCGCTCGGCCAGCCCCAGCCAGACATGACCCCCGGCGCCCTTCACCGCGCGCGCGAGCGCCACGTCGTCGATGACGGCGTGCCGGATGGCGTCCGGGATGCGCGCCCGCTCGGCCATGTCCGCGCGCAGCAGCACACAGCCGCCCGCCGCCGCGGCCGTACGCGATCCCCTGCGGCCGATCCACCGGAACGGATAGAGCTGCGCGAAGAAGTAGACGAACGCCGGCACCACCAGGCGCTCCCACAGGCTCTCCACCCGCAGCCGCGCCATCTGCGACACGACGTCGAAGCCCCCGGCGCCGGCCGCCGCCACCAGCTCGCGCAGACTGTCCGGGGCGTGCGCGATGTCCGCGTCCGTCAGCAGCAGATACTCGGGATCACGCGCGCGTGCCAGGCCGATACCGTGCCGCACCGCCCACAGTTTGCCCGTCCAGCCCGCCGGCGGATCACCGGGCGAACCCACCGTCAGCGGCAGCCCGCCGTGCCGCCGGGACAGCTCACGCGCCAGCTCGCCGGTGCCGTCCGTACTCCCGTCGTCCACCAGGAAGACCTCCGCCCGCCCCGGATAGTCCTGCGCCAGCAGCGACGGCAGACTCGCGGGCAGTACGGCCGCCTCGTCCCGGGCCGGTACGACCACACCCACGGACGGCCACGCGTCCGGATCCCGGCGCGGCGGCAGCCGGACGTCGGTGCGCCAGAAGAAGCCCTGGCACAGCAGCAGCCAGCACCAGACGGCCAGCGAGACGACGGTGATCCACATCAGGGCGCTCACGGCCGCAGTCTGCCCCACCGGAGTGGTCCGTAAGGGCGCATCGTCTATCGTGGCCGGGTGAAGATCGCGCTCATGGACTCCGGAATCGGTCTGCTGGCGGCCACCGCTGCGGTACGGCGCCTGCGGCCCGACGCGGATCTCGTACTCTCGCTGGACCCCGACGGCATGCCCTGGGGGCCGCGTACCCCCGAGGACCTCACCGAGCGTGCCGTGGCCGTCGCCGAGGCCGCGGCGGCCCGCCGGCCCGACGCGCTGATCGTCGGCTGCAACACCGCCAGCGTGCACGCCCTGTCCGCGCTGCGCGCCCGCCTGGAGCCGGACATCCCCGTGATCGGCACGGTCCCGGCCATCAAGCCGGCCGCGGCCGGCGGTGGTCCCCTGGCCATCTGGGCGACCCCCGCGACCACCGGCAGCGCCTACCAGCGCGGTCTCATCGAGGAGTTCGCCGACGGCGTGAAGGTCATCGAGGTCCCCTGCTGGGGTCTCGCCGAGGCCGTCGAGCACGCGGACGAGGCGGCCATCGACGCGGCCGTCGTCGCGGCGGCCGAACTGACACCGGGCGACGTGACGACCGTCGTCCTCGGCTGCACCCACTACGAACTCGTGGCGGAACGTATCCGCGCCGCCCTCCAGCGGTCCGGCGCCGCCCCCCTCGTCCTGCACGGCTCCGCCGGCGCGGTGGCCGCCCAGGCCCTGCGCCGCCTCGGCGCCGAGCCCGCCCCCGGGGCTCCGGCCGAGGGCACCCTGACGGTGCTGCTCAGCGGGCGCGAGGGCGAACTGCCGACCCCCGCGCTGCACTACGCCGAAGGCCGGCTCCTCCCCGCGATCGGACCGCTCGCCGACCGCAGGTGAGCCGCCAGGCGTGCCTTCAGCGCGTCTGAGCCACCCGGTCCAGTCACGCTCCGCCACGCCCTCCCCGCGCAGCGAAACCTGAGTAACCTCATAAACATGAGGGACCACCCCCACGCCGACGACACCACGCATCCCGACGTCTGGACCGGACGCGCCACCAACCGGGTCCAGTGGCTGCTGGCACTGGTCGGCGCGGCCTGCATGGCCCTGGGTATCGAGCTGGCCGTGGACTCGGCATGGACCTCCGGTGTCGCCCCGCTGGCGATGTCCGTCGTGGGCTGCATCGCGGCCGGTCTGCTGGTGCTGTTCGGCACGCTCGCCTTCGTGCACGTCGACCTCAGACTCGACAAGGAGTGCCTCGAGGTGCGCTGCGGCCACATAGGGCTGCCGCGCCGCCGCATCCCGCTCTCCCATGTGGCGGGCGCCGACTTCACCGCCCTGGTCACGCCCCGGCACTGGGGCGGCTGGGGCTACCGGTGGCGGCCCGAGAAGGGCACCGCGGTCGTCGTACGCCGGGGGGAGGGCATCGTGCTGCGTCTGTGGGACGGCCACACCTTCACGATCACCGTCGACAACGCGGAGTCGGCGGTACGGGCCATCCGGGCCCGGCTGCGCACCATCACACCGGGCCCGGCCGCCTGAGGCCCCGCACCGGCGGACGGCACGGTGACATCGCTCGCACCGGGCACGGGCGCGCGGCGCACGATTCCGCTGAGACCGGGCACGTGCGTGTGGCAGTCGGCACCGTTCGGGCCGGGCACGCGCGCGTGACGTGCGGCACCCCTCGGGCCGTGCAGCCGCGCGTGAACGCGCTCAGAGCCGGGACTCGGCTCCGTCGCGCGCCCAGGGCCGTGCCGTGGCCCACCCGGCCATCAGCCCGGCGCCCGCCGTCACCGACGTGAAACTCAGCGCGTTGCCCACCGAGGCGAGCGCGGCCAGCGCCGTCACGGCGGCGCCCGCGGTGAGGGCGACCGGCGTCGAGCGGGGCGTACGCCACAGCGCGTACAGCACCCAGCAGAACGCGGCTCCGAGCAGCACCACCCCGACCAGGCCCTGCTCCGCCGCCAGTTGCAGCGGCGCCGAGTGCGGCTTGCCGTCGGAGGGCACCGTCCGCGACGCCGTCGCGCTCAGCTCGCCGAACCGGTCCGGGCCGACCCCGAGGCCCCTGCTCCGGCCCGCCATCCGCAGGGCGTCCCGCCACAGCCCCACCCGGTGCGCGGTCAGCCGGCCTTCGAGCACGCCCGTGAGGCCGCCGGGCAGCACATCCGCGGCGAGCGCCCACGCCGTCCCCGCCACCAGCGCCGCCGCCACGGCCAGCCCCAGCAGCGCCAGGCCCCGGGGGGTCACCGAGCCCGCGGCCAGCGAACACATCAGTACGGCCGCACTCGCCACGCACCCGGCCGCCGAGCCCAGGAGGGCCCCGGTCAGCACGATTCCGGCGGCCAGAGTCCACAGCCCGAGCCGCAGCGCCGGTACGGGCGCGGCCCAGGCGGCGCAGCACGTGGCACCGGTGGCCAGCGCCAGCAGAGCGGCCGTGCCACCGGCGTGTCCGAGCGGGGTGGCGTACCAGATGCCTGGGGAGAGATCGGGCTGCACCACGATCACCGCGAGCGCGGTCAGTGCGCCGGCGCAGGGCGCGGCCACCGGCAGCAGCGCCCCGGAGACCCGGCCGACCGCATGACCAGCCGTCACGGCGAGCACCGCGAGCAGCACGCCCTCGGGCCGCCCGTCATGGGCCGCCGCGGTGAGCAGCGCCCATCCCGCGCAGGCGCCCAGCAGCATCATGCCCGCGCCGTCAGAAACGTTTCCCCTGACGTCGGCCGCACCCGCACCGGCCGCAGGCCTCATCTCGGTCGAGCCCACCCGCCGCCCCTTGTCCCCGCACGCCCCTGTCAGCCCACGGCAGGGCACGGCCCCGAGTCCGGCCGCACTGCCGAGGCTGGGCACACCGTAGCGGCTGATGACCGGGTTGGGCACGAGATGCGGCGGATCGTCGTGATGAGAAGCGTGCGGGGGAGCGTGATGAAAGGGGGAGGACCGCGGTGGGCCGGAGCCGGTGCCGGCCGTCGTACCGCGCTGTCCGTGGCCAGGTCAGCCGCCGTACACTCACCCGGGTGACCGTCACCGCAACTTCCGTGGACCAGCCGGATCAGCTCCAGCCGTCCCCCGCGCCCAGCGCCTTTCCCGGCCGGCTGCTGCGCCTGGTCCCGGCCGCCGCCTCCGCGCTGAGCGGAGTGCTGCTCTACGTCAGCTTCCCGCCCCGCACCCTGTGGTGGCTGGCGCTGCCCGCGTTCGCCGGCTTCGGCTGGGTGCTGCGCGGGCGGAGCTGGAAGGCGGCCCTCGGCCTCGGCTACCTCTTCGGCCTGGGCTTCCTGCTGCCGCTGCTGGTGTGGACCGGCGTGGAGGTCGGTCCCGGTCCGTGGCTGGCACTCGTCGCCATCGAGGCCGTCTTCATCGCCCTGGTCGGCGTCGGCATCGCCGCCGTGTCCAAGCTGCCCGCCTGGCCGGTGTGGGCCGCGGCCGTCTGGATCGCCGGTGAGGCGGCACGCGCGCGTGCGCCCTTTCGGGGTTTCCCCTGGGGCAAGATCGCGTTCGGCCAGGCGGATGGCGTCTTCCTGCCGCTCGCCGCGGTGGGCGGCACCCCCGTGCTGGGCTTCGCGGTGGTCCTGTGCGGCTTCGGACTGTACGAGGCCGGGCGGCTGATCGCCGAGCAGCGCCGGAACCGGGCCGTACGGCGCGGAGCCGCGGCCGCCGCGCTGCTGAGCCTGGCCGTTCCGGTCGTGGGCGCGGTCGCCGCCCGGCCGCTCGTGAGCGACAAGGCCGAGAACGGCACCCGCACCGTCGCGCTCATCCAGGGCAACGTGCCCCGCTCCGGGCTGGAGTTCAGCGCCCAGCGGCGGGCCGTGCTCGACTACCACGTGCGCGAGACGCTCAAGCTCGCCGCCGACATCAAGGCGGGCAGGACCGCCAAGCCCGACTATGTGCTGTGGCCGGAGAACTCCTCCGACATCGACCCCTTCACCAACCCCGACGCGGCCGCCGTCATCGAGGGCGCCGCCAAGGCGGTCGGCGTGCCCATCTCGGTCGGCGGCGTCGTGGAGCGCGACGGAAAGCTGCTCAACGAGCAGATCCTGTGGGACCCCGCGAAGGGGCCGACGCAGACCTACGACAAGCGGCAGATCCAGCCGTTCGGCGAGTACCTCCCGCTGCGCGGGCTGGTCGGCGCGATCAACACGAACTGGACCGGCATGGTCCGCCAGGACTTCAGCCGGGGCAGCAAGCCCGGCGTGTTCGACATCGACGGCGCCGAGGTGGGCCTCGCCACCTGCTACGAGGCCGCCTTCGACTGGGCCGTACGGGACACGGTCACCCATGGCGCCGAGATGATCTCCGTGCCGAGCAACAACGCCACCTTCGACCGCAGCGAGATGACCTACCAGCAGCTCGCCATGTCCCGGATCCGCGCCGTCGAGCACAGCCGCACCGTCACCGTGCCGGTGACCAGCGGGGTCAGCGCGGTCATCATGCCGGACGGGAGGATCACGCAGAAGACCGGCATGTTCGTGCCCGCCTACCTCGTGCAGAAGGTGCCGCTGCGCACCTCCAAGACCCCCGCGACCGAGCTGGGCATCCTCCCGGAGATCGCCCTGGTGCTGGTCGCCGCGGGCGGCATCGGCTGGGCGATCGGGTCCGGGCTGCGCGGCCGGCGCACCGGTGGCGCATAGCCGCACGACCGGGGTACGGCACCTGAACCGGCAGGAGAGCGTGGGCCCGGCCCGTTAGGGTCGGGGCCATGGCTACTCCTGACTTCATCCGCACGCTGCGGGCCTCCGCCGGACAGCAGCTGCTCTGGCTCCCCGGGATCACCGCGATCGTCTTCGACGACGACGGCAGAGTGCTGCTGGGCCGACGGGCCGACAACCACAAGTGGTCGGTGATCGGCGGCATCCCGGAGCCGGGTGAGCAGCCCGCGGCCTGCGCCGTGCGGGAGGTCTTCGAGGAGACGGCGGTGCGCTGCGAAGCCGAGCGGGTCGTCCTGGTGCAGGCCCTGGAGCCGGTCACCTACCCCAACGGCGACACCTGCCAGTACATGGACATCACCATCCGCTGCCGGGCCGTGGGCGGCGAGGCCCGGGTCAACGACGACGAGTCGCTGGAGGTGGGCTGGTTCGACGTCGACGCGCTGCCCGAGCTGCACGAGTTCGGTCTGTTCCGGATCAAGCAGGCCATGTCGGATGCACCCACATGGTTTGACCCTACGACTGTCGACTGAAGTATGGGTGACCGCCACATGTGGTGAGAGAGGGGCTCCGCTTAGGGTCGGCACATGACCGCGTCCAGCTCCCCGCCCGGCCCGCGCCCCCAGACCCTCGCCCTCGACCTCGGCGGCCGCACCGCCCTCGTCACCGGTGCCGCCAGCGGCATCGGCCGTGCCTGCGCGCTGCGGCTCGCCGCCGCCGGGGCCGAGGTACGGGCCGTCGACCGCGACGCGGCCGGCCTGGCCGAACTGGCCGCGCAGGCGGAGCGGGCCACCGGCCTCCCCGGGACCGTCGTACCGCATGTCGTGGACCTCACCGACCTCGACGCCGCCGAGCAGGCCGCCGTCGGCACCGATGTGCTGGTCAACAACGCGGGCCTGCAACTGGTGCGGCCCATCGAGGAGTTCCCGCCCGAGGTCTTCCACACGGTGCTGACCGTGATGCTGGAGGCGCCCTTCCGGCTCATTCGCGGCGCCCTGCCGCACATGTACGCGCAGGGCTGGGGCCGGATCGTCAATGTGTCCTCCGTCCATGGTCTGCGCGCCTCGGCTTTCAAGTCGGCCTATGTGGCCGCCAAACACGGTCTCGAGGGACTGTCCAAGACGGCCGCCCTGGAGGGCGCCGCCCATGGGGTGACCTCGAACTGTGTGAACCCGGCCTATGTGCGCACGCCCCTGGTCGAGAAGCAGATCGCCGACCAGGCGCGGGCCCACGACATCCCCGAGGAGCGTGTGCTGTCCGAGGTCCTGCTCAAGGACAGCGCCGTGCGGCGGCTCATCGAACCGGAGGAGGTCGCAGAGGCCGTCGCCTACCTGTGCAGCCCTCAGGCGTCCTTCGTCACCGGCACCTCGCTCGTCCTCGACGGCGGGTGGACGGCCCACTGAACCGCTCGGCGGCGGCCGGCCCGGGAGTTGTCCACAGGCCCGGCGGGCCGGGCCGTCGATGGGGAATCCTGTGACCATGTCTCGCGATCACGTTCAGCCGGCACCCAGCCGCAGCCCCGAGGCTCCGTACCTCGAGCTGCTGGCCCGCGACGCCTCCGTGGAGGCGTACGAGCAGCCGGTGCTGCTCGCCCGCGCCGAGGGCCTGCCGGCCGACCGCATCGCCGCGCTTGAGCAGGCCAGACCGCTGGCCCTGCGTGTCCGGGCCGAGCTGGAGGGCCGCCGGCGGCGCGAGGCGGAGCTGTCCGCGCTCTTCGAGACCGCCCACGACCTCGCGGGCCTGCGCGATCTGGACGCCGTCCTGCAGGCGATCGTGCAGCGCGCCCGCTCGCTGCTCGGCACGGACGTCGCCTACCTGACCCTGAACGACCCGGCGCGTGGCGACACCTACATGCGGGTGACCGAGGGCTCCGTCTCGGCCCACTTCCAGCAGCTGCGGCTCGGCCTGGGGGAGGGGCTCGGCGGACTGGTCGCGCAGACCACCCGGCCGTACGTCACCGACGACTACTTCCAGGACGCCCGCTTCCAGCACACCTTCACCATCGACGCCGGCGTCCGGGACGAGGGCCTGGTCGCCATCCTCGGCGTACCCCTGATGCTCGGGCCGCACGTCATCGGGGTCCTCTTCGCCGCCGACCGCCGGGCCAGGGTCTTCGAGCGCGAGCAGATCGCCCTGCTCGGCTCCTTCGCCGCGCTCGCCGCCGCCGCGATCGACGCCGCCAACCTGCTCACCGAGACCCGCGCGGCGCTGGCCGGGCTGGAGCGTGCCAACGAGATCATCCGGGACCGCAGCGCCGTCATCGAGCGCGCCTCCGACGTGCACGACCGGCTCGCCGAACTCGTCCTGCGGGGCGGCGGGGTGCACGACGTGGCCGCCGCCGTCTCCGAAGTCCTCGACGGCACCGTGGAGTTCACCGAAGCCGGCGCGGCACCGGCCGAGGCGCTGGAGGCCTCCCGCGCGGAAGGGCACGCCGTACGGCACGGCGAGGACTGGATCGCCCCGGTGGCCGCCGGCGGCGAACTCCTCGGCGCCCTGGTCCTGCGCGGACACCCCGGCCTCGACCCCGTGGACCAGCGCACGCTGGAGCGGGCGGCGATGGTCACCTCGCTGCTCCTGCTCGCCCGCCGCTCCGCGGCCGAGGCCGAACAGCGCGTGCGGGGCGAGCTGCTGGACGATCTGCTGGACGCCCGCGACCGGGACCCGCGGCTGCTGCGCGAACGGGCCGCCCGGCTGCACGCCGACCTGGACGCGACCCATGTCGTCCTCGCCGCCCGCCTCGACGGCCCGGCGGCCGACGCCGACGAGGAGGCGGCGGCCCGCCGTCGCCTCTGGTCGGCCGCCTCCCATCTCGCCGCCACCCGCCACGGTCTGGCCGCCGCGCGCGACGGCGGCACCGTCCTGCTGCTGCCGCTCGGCACCGACAGCGCCACGGACGTGGCCCGCCGCACCGCCCGCCACCTGGGCACGGCCGTGCACCAACCGGTCACGGTCGGCGCCTCCGCCCCCGTCACCGACCTCGCCGCCCGCCCCGAGACCGTGGCCGCCGCCTACGCCGAGGGCCGTCGCTGCCTGGACGCGCTGCACCTGCTGGGCCGGGCCGGGGACGGCGCGGCCGCCGAGGACTTCGGTTTCCTCGGCCTGCTCCTCGCGGGCGACCGGGACGTCGCCGGCTTCGTCGAGCGCACCGTGGGCCCGGTCGTGGCGTACGACGAACGACGCGGTACGGACCTGCTGCACACCCTGGACGCCTACTTCGCCTGCGGTATGAGCCCGGCCCGCACCAAGGACGCCCTGCACGTCCACGTCAACACGGTCGCCCAGCGGCTGGAGCGCGTGGGCCGGCTGCTCGGCGCGGACTGGCAGACCCCCGCCCGCGCCCTGGAGATCCAACTGGCCCTGCGGCTGCACCGGTTGGCGGCCCCGGACAGACCCTGACACCGACGCCGGCCCCCGCACGGACGTGCCGTACGGGGGCCGCGGCAGCCGGACGGGCGCCGGTCAGACGGACCGGGCCTCGGTGGCCGGACGCGTACCCGCGGACTCGCCGCCGTCCGCGGCCTCGACGCGGGCGAGATCCCGGTGCCGGGTCTCCCGGGCCATGCCCACCGCCACGAGGGTCAGTACGGCGGCGGCGATCACGTACAGGGCGATCGGGGTGGAGCTGCCGAAGTCGGAGAGCAGGGCGGTGGCGATGAGCGGGGCGGGCGCACCGGCGGCCACGGAGGCGAACTGGGCACCGATGGACGCGCCCGAGTACCGCATCCGGGTCGCGAACATCTCGGCGAAGAAGGCGGCCTGGGGCGCGTACATCGCGCCGTGCAGCACGAGCCCGACCGTCACGGCAACCACCAGGTACCCGAAGGACCCGGTGTCCACGAGCGCGAAGAACGGGAACATCCACAGGCCGACACCGGCCGCGCCGAACAGGTACACGGGCCGCCGCCCGACCCGGTCGGACAGGGCGCCCCAGGCCGGGATGACGGCGAAGTGCACGGCGGAGCCGATGAGTACGGCGTTGAGCGCGGTCTGCTTCGACACGCCGGCGGAGTCGGTGGCGTAGACGAGGATGAAGGCGGTGATGACGTAGTAGCCGATGTTCTCCGCCATCCGCGCGCCCATCGCCACGAGCACGTCCCGCCAGTGGTCGCGCAGCACGGAGACGAGCGGAAGCTTCTCCGGCTCCTCCGTCCGCCGGGACTCGGCCCGCGCCAACGCCTCCTTGAACACGGGCGATTCGTCGATGGACAGCCGGACCCACAGCCCGATGAGCACGAGCACCCCGGAGATCAGGAACGGAATCCGCCAGCCCCAGGTCACGAACGCGTCGTCGGAGAGCAGGGCCGTGAGCAGCGAGAGCACACCGGTCGCGAGCAACTGCCCCGCCGGCGCCCCGGTCTGCGGCCACGAGGCCCAGAAACCACGCCGCCGCGCGTCCCCGTGCTCCGACACCAGCAGGACGGCACCACCCCACTCACCGCCGAGCGCGAAACCCTGGACGAGCCGCAGCACGGTGAGCAGGACCGGCGCGGCGCTTCCGACGGTGGCATGCGTGGGCAACAGCCCGATGGCGAACGTCGCCCCGCCCATCATCACCAGACTCAGCACGAGCAGCTTCTTCCGCCCGAGCCGGTCCCCGTAGTGCCCGAACACGAGAGCCCCGAGCGGCCGCGCCGCGAACCCCACGGCATACGTCAGGAACGACAGCAGCGTCCCGACGAGCGGGTCGGAACCCGGAAAGAACAGCTTGTTGAACACCAGTGCGGCGGCGGAGCCGTAGAGGAAGAAGTCGTACCACTCGATGGTGGTGCCGATGAGGCTGGCGGCGACGATGCGCTTGAGGTTCACGGGTGGTGGGGGAGCGGTGGTTCCAGAGGCCATGTGCGCCACTTCCTCGTGTGCGGTGGGGACGGGTACGTGTCGGCACACGGTAGGAAGATGCAGGTCAGGGGCCCATGTGGTGGGGCAACATAGTTCGAGTATTGGCTATGCGTGCGGCCACCATGCCGGCTCACGGAAGGGCGGTTCAGGGGCTCGAGGGTGGTAGAAACGAGTGCTGTCCGGATCGCACAGTTCGGGGCGATTTGACGGTGCGGTGCTGACTCCCGTGCTGGTTTGGTGCTGACTAAAAGCCCACGTCATCACCCGTGCTCACCCCTCCCGTGCTGACTTGGTGCTGACTACGCTCCGTTGAACTCGGACATCTTGGAGCCGATCGGCTCAGGGCCGTTGCGCGGTAGGCGACCTGAACGAGAGGTCGACCACGCTTTGCTGCTCGGCTCTGCGGGCAAGGACAAGGCGTTGCGCCTGCGCGTGGTAGGCGTTCGGCCCAGCAGATTCTTCGTCTGCTGGTGGTACACGGCTCAGACGCAGTTTGACCAGCGAAAACAGCTCCGATCGCCACAAGCTGCGGACGGCTGGTCCGGGTATGGTCCGGATCTTGGTTCGAAGGTTCGTGGCGATGAGCCCTGCCCGCATGTTGCGCTTGTACGACGATGACGGCCTCGGCACTGCTTCGAGAGGCGACGACGGGCCGCAGAAGACTGTCCTGACCGGGCTGCACCAAGGCTGGATCCGGCGCTGGCGGAGGCCAGCGCGGTTTCTTCGGCCCGGCCCTACAACCGTGGCGCTGTCCTCGCAGGACCGCGACGACACCGCGTTGAGAATTCGTCCCGTGGGGGCTCGGTTGGCCGAGGCGTCGCGGCGGCAGGTTGATCAGTGCCTACCAGTGCCTCCCGACCCTGTGACGCCCCGGGTCATGGTCGCAGAACCACGGTTTGAAGGGGCGGCGCCGGCGCACTATGGCTGTGAGTGCGCTTCCGCTGCTTTTCGCCATTCGTCGGCAGAGCTCCGCTTGGCGTGACCGGGGCTGTTTCCGCAGGTGAGAGACGGACGGTCACGCGCCGCGTGAGGGCTGGCGGAAAGGGCCATGGTGAACCGCTTGGGAGCTGAGAAGGGCATTCGCCCAGCTGAGCTGCCTCAGGCTCGCTGCCCCGTGAATTGGCCTGACGGTGTGGGCCCTCCTGGCCTGATGGCGACTCGACCGGGGCGTAGCGCCGTGATGACCCATCAGCTGCTGTCAGTGCCCACTGCTACACCCTTTTGTTGGGATGAGCCGCGCTCCGCGGCCCACCGACGGGAGGGGGAAACATGTCGAAGGTGCCGGACGGGTTCCACCGGGTACGCGGACACATCCGTCGCAATCCGAAGCCCAGGAGCGCCAAGCGCATGAGCGGTTGGATGATTGCCGGCTTACTGGCCGGCGTGTGGCTGTGGGGGCAGGTGTTCGGGTTCAGTGAGTCCACCGCCACGACACCGCCGACGGATCCGAAGCCGGCGGCCAGCGCGACGGCCGACCGCTGATGGGACGGATACGTCTGCGGCGCCCTCGCGGTGCCGCGGAACTGGTCGCAGCGGCTGTAGTCGCCCTGGCTGTGCTCGTCCTGGTGGCGCGGACGGCGGCCACCGCGGTCGGCACACTGAAGGCGGCCTGGCCTGCCCTGCTGGCTCTCGCCCTGCTCACGGGAGCCGTCGCGGCGTGGCGGATCAGGCAGGCGACCACGATGCGGCGTCGGGAGAAGGAGCGGCTGGCCACTCTGCGGATCACGCTCGCGGAGTTCGACACCATGGACGACCGTCGCTTCGAGTACGCCCTGCGGGATCTGCTGGTCCGCGACGGCTGGCCGGCCCGCAGAGTGGGTGGCGGCGGCGACCAGGCCGCCGACGTCATCGGTGACCATCCGCAGCGCGGCCGGATCGTGGTGCAGGCCAAGCACACCCGCGTCGGCGGGAAGGTGGGCTCAGCTGTGATGTACGCGGTGAAGGGGACGGCCGGGCCGGTCCACAACGCCGATCACGCTGTCGTCGTCACCAACGGAGCCTTCACCCGCGATGCCATGGCGTGGGGCGACCGGCACGGCGTCCACTGGATCGACCGGGAAAAGCTACAGCGCTGGGCCGAGGACGGTGCCGCTCTGCACGAGCTCCTCGGATTGTCCGCGCGCTCCCGCCCGAGCCGATTCAGGCGTGCGGCATGACTGGCAAGGATCGTGATCGCTGCCCAAGACGTCTGGAGGTGTGGTGTTCGATGAGGACGGGTCGCTCGACCCGCTGCTGAAGTTCCTGCTGTATGCGGTCATCGCGCTGGCCGTCGGCAAGATGCTCTGGGAGTGGCTCACCGAGGACGTCGGACAGTGGAGCACCGTAGATTTGTGGGGGCTGATAGCCGATCACCCGTGGTGGACCGGGCTCATCGTGGTCGGCGGACTGCCCATGCTGCTCCTGCTCGGCAGAATCCTGTCATTCCTGTTCGGCGCCAACACCTACGCCAACGCGGACGACACGTTCGCCGCTCCCTCTGGCGATGCGATCGAAGCGGAGGCGCTGACCTTCAAGATGAAGCAGCTTTCGTCGATGAGCGCGACGGGTTTCGAGCAGGCGTGCACTGATCTCCTGGCCCGTGACGGATTCCGGCGTCCGAAGCGGGTCGGGGGCGCCGGTGACCTCGGCGTGGACATAACTGCCCGCGATGACGAAGACCGCCTCCTGATCGTGCAGTGCAAGCAGTATCAGAGCCCAGTCGGGTCAGGCCACGTGCAGAAGTTCAACGGGACAGCCCGCCCGCACCACGGAGCCGACCTCCCGATCATGATCGCGCTCAACGGCTTCACGCAGCCGGCGATCGACTTCGCCCAGCATCACCAGCTCATCCTTATGGGCCGTCCGGAATTGAAACGATGGGCCCACGGCGAGCACCTCTACGACGTCCTCGGCATCCAAAGCACGACACACTGACGCCAGCGCACACCGAGCTGAGTCCGTCCCTGGAGATCCCGCCTAGTGGCCGGTGGTCCCGATTCGGGCTCAGTCCGGTGCGGCGCGTTCTCATGGAGATAGGCCCGGGCCCCTCCCGGCGACGAGCCCCCCAGCGAGGCGGCCTTGGGTCGAGAGATCGTGAGGCGGCACTCGTGTGATGACGCCGCGGTCTCCGGCATGCCGGTCCTCCTCAATGGGCTCTCTACCCCAGCCGCTCACCGTTTGAAGCGCGCTTCCTGACGATCCGTGACCTTGCTGCTTGGCGGGGGTAGGTACTGAGGCTGCCCCGCAAGGTCGCAGTAGCGGACCCACTTTTCAGCAGGCGACCGCTTTGTGTCTACTGATGATCTCACGTGATCGAAATTGACAGGTATGAGGGAAGTGTGAAACGGGAGGCGTTCCCGGTGGCAGGATGCAGCCCCAGGGCCTGAGGAGGCGTGAGCGCGGTACGGGGCTCGTCCGTTCGTCGAGTGCTCGACAAGCCCTCATAGGCATAGGTGCGCGGCAGGGAGTTGGGGTGTCTCAAACCGGTACGAGTGGCATTCCGGGCCAACGGGCTGGCTTAAGCGAGTTGCCCAGCCACAAGACTCCGACGCCACCCCGCCTGACCAAGGCCGTAATCCAGAATTTCAGGTTGCTGCGTGAGACCGAGCTGTCCTTCACTGACGACGTGACATTGTGCGTCGGCCGCAACAACACAGGAAAGACCTCGCTGGCCAAATTATTCAAGCTCTTCCTGGCGAAGAAAGACAGCGTGCTGCGCATCGAGGATTTCTCTGCAGAATGCTACGCGGAGTTCCTCGACGCGCACCGCCTCTACGTTGCGGGTGAGAAGGAACAGGCACGCGGCCGGATCCCGAAGGTCACCCTGACCCTCCATATCGCATACGACGCGAACTGCGAACAGTACGGCCCTCTGGCCTCCTTCATTGTGGACCTCGATCCCGACTGCTCCGAGGTCGTGATCAGGCTCACCTATGCATTGAAGGACGGCGCCCTGGACGTGTTCCTCAGCGACCTGGTCAGCAGTGCGGACGCTGCGCCTCTTGAGCGGCTCGCCAGACGCATTCCGGCCCACTTCGGACTGTCTGTGACGGCGGTAGACCCCACTGACGACGCGAACGTCCGCACAGTCGACCTGGCGGACGTCAAGAAGCTCCTAAAGGTGGACTTCCTCGATGCGCAGCGGGGATTGGACGACGAGGACCGGGAGGCCGCCCAGCCCATCGGAGCAATCTTCGAGAAGCTCTTCACCTCGGCGAAGGGCGGTAAGCGTGTTGAGTGGCTGGAGGATCTCGCCACGCGTATCGACGTGATGCTCACGAACACCTCCAGCGATCTCGACATCAGCCTGCAGGAGATCCGCACCCAGGTAGCGCCGGCATTGACGGCCTTCGGATATCCGGGGCTGGGGAACCAGGAGTTCGTCACTTCTGCCCGCCTGGATTCCCGGCGGCTTCTCAGGAACTTCGCACGCATCCACTACCCGGGAGCGGCTGGCGTGCGGTTTCCGGAGTCGTACAGCGGCCTCGGAACGCGCAACCTGGTGATGATGCTCCTCAAACTCTTCACCTACTACCGCGAACACACCGCCCAGTCCAATGAACTGGGGATTAATCTCGTTTTCCTGGAGGAGCCGGAGGCTCACCTACATCCGCAGATGCAGGAGGTGTTCATCCAGCAACTCCTTCAATTTCCCTCGCTCTTCCCACGGCTCGATGCCCAGATGTGCGCGAACAGTCCCCAACCGGTCGGCATGACGCAGGCGACCGGTTCCGGCAGCCAGAATGGATCGCCCTGGAACGCCCAGTTCGTGGTGACTACCCACTCGGCGCATGTAGCCAATCGGGCGCGCTTCTCGAACATCCGGTACTTCCGCAAGGAGGAAGAGGCTGCCGAGCCCGAAGGCGAGCCGAGGCCGGCCCGTACGGCCATCAAGGACCTCTCCCAGGTTTCGCGCGATGAGAAATTCCTGCTGAAGTACCTGACCCTCACCCGGGCCGACCTCTACTTCGCGGACAAGGCGATTCTCGTTGAGGGCGCCAGCGAGCGTGTCTTCGTCCCAGCCGCAGAGGAAAAACTCGCAGCGCGAAAGCCAGACACAGCTCTCTCGCATCAGTATGTGACGTTGATGGAGGTAGGCGGCGCGTACGCCCACAAGTTCTACCCCCTGCTGAGGATCCTGGGCATCCCAACCCTGATCATCACTGATCTCGACCCCATCGACGCAAGCGGTCCCAAGACCCGCAAATGCACCGTGTCCGAAGGAGGACATACGTCCAACCAGTCCATCCGGGCATGGTTCGACGAGACGGGCGAGACCAAGGTGGCCGAACTACTCAGACGCGCCGAGGCAGATGCACCCGTAGCCGCCAACCTTTGCCTTGCCTACCAGGTGCCCGAGCAGCCCGGAGATCCATGCGGCCGTACCTTCGAGGACGCCTTCGTACTGGCCAACCCGACTCGCTTCGGTCTCTCCCGGCGTAGAGCCACGACCACGAACGCGAGCCTGGAAAAGAGAGCCCGCGACAAGGTGGACGGCAAGGGCAGCAAGGTCGACTTCGCCCTCGAGCACGTCCTTGGCGAACACGACTGGGAGGTGCCGAAGTACATCAGGCGCGGTCTCGAATGGCTCATGGCACAGGACGGGACGGCGACGAAGACGGATGACGAGTGATGACGGCACATCCCGAAGAGCTGGTGCACGGCAAGCGCGTCGTCACCGTGGCCGAGTCGGAAGCGCAGACGGTACGGGAGACGATCCTGACCGCATTGCGGGAGGGCAGCCACTTCAAGTTGGAGGCCGGCGCCGGTGCGGGCAAGACGAGCTCGCTGATTGAGGCACTTCAGAGCATCCTCGTCGACCGAGACCGGTACCTCCCGCGACGGGACCAGCGCGTCGCCTGCGTCACCTACACCAATGTGGCCCGCGACGAGATCATCAGTCGCACCGACAGCAGCCCGTCCGTCTTCGCCGACACCATCCACGGCTTCCTGTGGCAACTGCTCTCTCCCTTCCCCAAGTACCTGCTGCGCTACGTCGTCGAGGTCGACGCCGTGCAGTCCAGGCTGGAAGGGCGAACATCACTGGACGGCTACACAGTCGATTACAGCACCGGCTACCGGAAGGTGGACCACGACACACTCCACGTGCAACTGGCGCACGACGACCTTCCCGCCCTGGCTTGCAAGTTCTTCGCCCTCCCCAAGTTCCGGGCCCTGGCCGCCGACCGGTTCCCCATCGTGTTCGTCGATGAGTACCAGGACACCCCCGTCGGTCTGGTGGAGGCCATGTTGGGCACGCCGGGTGAGGAGACTCCCCTCCGTGGTCCCCTCTGCGGATTCTTCGGCGACCACTGGCAGCAGATCTACGACAAGGTGTGCGGGACCATCGACGACCCGCGCGTGAAACCGATCGTCAGGAGGCGCAACCGCCGGTCGCAGCGCGCTGTGGTGGATCTCCTGAACGCGATGCGCCCTGAACTGGAGCAGACCACGAGCCCGGGAGCAGGTGAGGGGAGCATCGCCATCTACCACACCAACGACTGGGCCGGTACGAGGCTCACCCACCACCGGAAGGGACAGATAGGCTGGGATGCCGCGCATGCGGCCCGCAGCTGGGCCCTGGAAGACGCCCGCCGACGCCTGTGGAACATCGAGGTATCCGATGGCTTGGACGGAGCGTGGGCGGCAGCGCCCCGCACGAAGATCCTCATGCTCACGCACGAGACGATCGCCGGCGAACTGGGCTACCAGCGACTTCACCAAGCCTTCCGGCGCAACGAGTCCTATGTGAAGAAGGAGGACCACGTCATGGCCTTCTTCCTGGACGTCCTGGAACCCGCACTACTTCATCACCGGAACAAGCGCTACGGCGCGATGTTCGACGCACTCGGCCACCGCTCGCTTCTGACCTCCCCCGCCGACAAGTACGCCTGGGCGGCCCTCCTGAAAGAGCTCGAGAGGACCCGTGAGGATGGCACTGTTGGCGACGTCCTCGACCTCTGCCTGAACCAGCAGCTGTTTGATGGACTGGGAAAGGTCCGTGAACGCCACCGTAAGTCGGTGCCACTGGCCAACAGCGAATCGCAGGCCGAAAGCGACGACAAGGCCAAGGCGCGAGCGGAAGAGTACGAGGCCCTGCGTGCTGTTCCGTACGCGCAGCTACTGGCGTTGCATGACCACCTGGGCGGTGGCACACCCTTCGCGACGCAGCACGGAGTCAAAGGCCAGGAGTTCGACAGGGTGCTCGCCGTCGTCAGCAAGGGGCACACTCGCTTCCAGATCCCCGAGATGTTGGCGAATTTCTCCCGGCGTCACGGACTGCAGGGGAAGGAGCGGGAAGCCTTCGTCAGGGCGCGGAACCTCTTCTACGTGGCGTGTTCGCGGGCAAAAGAGCACTTGGCCCTTCTCTTCACCACGAAGCTCGACCCCGCTGCGCTCGACACCCTCCGCGAATGGGTGGGCGACTCACGGATCATCTCTCTGCGGTTCGATGGAGACTCTGTGTTATGCGGCGAGCGCGAAATGAACAACGCTGTCTCGCCAGTGCGCGGGTAGGCTGTCGACCCTGGAGCCGCGGAGCATTGCCGCACAGCACCTCCGCCGTGCCTAGCGTATGGACCAGGGCGGGCGTGGGCTGCTCACCTTTGCCCAGCTCACTGAGCGCTGGAGCAGCCGCCACACAGGCACTGGGAAGAACCATCTACGACCGTGACTCGCGTAGTGAGGCGAACGAGGCACCAGGTCCGCTTCCTGCATGTTCGTGAAGATCTCACCCGTGGTTTCTGGGGCTCCTGATTACCTGGTGCCGCCATCTACCTTGCCCGCGCGCACCCCACTCTCGCCCAGCCCTGCCCACGCTGCATACTCGCCTCGGGCCTGGCTCAGTGGCCCGTCAACAGGAATGTGACGTAATTCCGGACACCGAGGTTGCGGCGGGTCTCCGTCCGTGCAGTGCTGAGTTCGCCCGTCACCCTCGCTCGCTCCGCCTCGGCGCCGCTCAGCTGCTTCTGACGTTGCAACAGGTCAGCACGCTTGCGCTGGGTCTCCATAGCGCGCTGCTGGCGGTCGGCCGTGAGCCGCTGCCGTTCGTCGGTGATCTGCTTTTGGAGGACGTCCCTGTCCTGCTGGGCCTTGCTCTCCGCCTGCTTTACCTCCCGGTCGTACTGCGCCCGCAGCGTGGCGATCTCTGCGCGGATCCTCGTCAGGGCTGGCCCAGGCAGCTTGGCGGGTGCGGAAGCCCTTGCCCGTTGCTCCAGGGACCGGCGCCATGCGTCGAGGGCGGTCGCCCGAGCTTCGCCCACGCCAGCCACGCGGACGTGGTGGCCGCCTGGGCGGACGAAGTAGGCGACACGGCTCCCGGAACCCTGGCTTTGGGAGTAGGACACCCCCGTGAAGTCGGCCGCGGTGCGGATACCAGCCTGCACCAGAGCCCCGACCGTCTTGGCGCCCATGTTCGACAGTGACCGCGCTTCCTGAATCGAAGTGGCGCGCAGCTTCGCCTCGACGTGCTGGCGCACCGCCGGTTCCAGCGCGGCGGCAATCATGCTCTGCTCTCTGGCGGGCAGCTCCGCCTTGCGCTGGCGGGACTGGTCGGTGCGGCGGTTCAGGTCCATAGTGATGCGAGCCAGTCCGTCGCGCAGGTCGGTCTGCAGGGTCTGCATGCGCTTGTCAGTGGCCGCGCCATCCTTGGCAGTGGCGGCATCCAGCTTCTGGATCTCCTGCTCCAGCCGCCGGTGGGCGCCCGCCGGATCCTTGAGTTCGCGGGCCCGACGACGTAGTCCCCGGACCCGTTGGCGGGCGGCTCGATACTCCGGCCTGAGCCGCCGGCCTACGCCGATCAGGGCGGCCGAGGCGAGTAGGGCGGCCCCCTGCGCGGCAGGCAGGTAGCCCGCCGGCTGTCCGACAGTGACCGCGAGCACGGCGGGGGCGGCGGTGCTCAGTACGGCGGTGGCCGCGGCCGCCAGGTCGCGAGGGCGGCGCCCGGTGAAGCCCGCGGAGGCGGGGGCCGGCGCGCTAGTCGGCACCGCCCTGGCGGGGGCGGACGCCACGCGATCCACCAGCCAGGCTGGGATGCCACCGGAAGGTGCATTTGCCGGGGCGGCGGCACCCGTCGAACCGCCGGTCGCCGTCGGAGCCGCGGCGCCGCCCTTTCGCTTGCGGGGTGGGGCGGGGAGCGTGGGCGCGTCGGCGGTCAGGCGGGGCAGCGTAGAGCAGGGTTGCCCGAGGAAGCCCCGGACGCGGTCCGCCTCCGCGCGGAGCCGTTGGTCGGAGTGGCCGAGGAGCAGGGGCCAGGCCAGTGACGTCGCCGGGTCCTTGAAGTCGGGCTCGGAGAGCATCAGGTACTCGCCCTGGCTGTCGTGAAGCTGAGTCCACAGGCTTGAGTCGGTAGCGACGGCGAGCAGGGAGAGGTGGATGAGCCAGGCCGAGAACCGGTCCATGGCGGGCCCGAAGTCGGCGGCGCCGCGTTGCGGCGACTGGTAGTTGCGGTGGCCGTTCTCCGTCGCCGCCTCGCCCTTGAGAGCGGGGACGTACATGCCGTCGTAGTCGACAAGCCTCAGGGTGCTGTCGTCCGCCACGAGGATGTTGCCGTGCTGCAGGTCGCCGTGGGCCATGCCATGGTCCTCCAGGTCGCCCACCATCGCGAGGAAGCGGTCGGCGAGGGCATGGACGGCAGCCGAGTCGTGGCGGTGACGATCGATCCACGACATGAGGTCGGTGCCCTGCACCCACGCCATCCGCACCACCGGGAACCAGTCGCCGAGAGCCAGCACGCCCTGCTCCAAGAACTCGAAGCGCACAGGCCACGGTTGAGAGAGGCTGCCCGTGTCGAGCGCGGGCAGAGCAGTGCTGATCGCTGTGTAACGGGCACCGATGGCGGAGGTGTCCCGAGTGAAGCACTTGAGCGCGTATCGCTCCCCGTCCGGCGCGGTGACGGAGAAGACGCTGGCAAAGTTGCCAGAGATCGCCTTGGGCCCGAGGACGGGGCTCTGCTGGACGGTTCCGTGCTGGAGATCAGGATCGCGGAAGCAGAGTTCGGGGTGCTGCAGGGCCTCCGCGTAGTTCGCGCCCGTAGGGAACTTCCGGACCCCACCGGTTCCGGTGGCGGGGCGACCGCCGCGGGACACAGCCATCACGCCTCCGTTCTCACCCGGATCCGGATCAGGGTCACGTCGTCGTTGCGCATGAGCCCGCGCGCCCGCTGGTCCTCCACCCACTCCGTGAAGGGCTCATCGCCCACCTCGGCAAGCGTGGCCAGCACGGTGCCGGGCGCCCGGTGCCCGTGGTGCGGGGACAGCAGCCAGGCGGCCAGCGCGTCGCTGGCCAGCAGCACCTCGTCACCTGGCGCCAGGGTGCCGTGGGCGAGCCGCAGCCGCTCGGCCACCAGGGCCGTGTCGTGGTTACGGCTGCCGAGGAGCTGGGGGGTGATGCCGAAGCCCTCGACGTCCTCGACGGGGAAGGCCCGCCGGACGACACCGTCCCGCACATGGAACAGGCAGCTGTCGCCCAGGGCGAAGGCGTGCCAGGACCAGTCGGCCCTACCGTCACCGGACACGGTGGCTCGGACCTCCGCCCCCAGGACGGTCGCGAACGCGCCTTTCTCCAGGCCGGGTTGCTCGTACCAGGTGATGGGCCGGCCACGGGCGTCGCGCTCCGCCCGGTACCACTCGAGGTACGCCTCCCAGCGGGGCGCGGACCGTTCCATGAGGTCGACGACGAACGTGTCCACGTCGTCCCACCAGTCACGGCCGAGGGACATCGACTCGACGGCGTCCGCGACGAGACGCTCCGCCCAGGCGCCCGCGAGCAGGCTCTCCGAGGCGCCGTCGGACACCGCCGCGTACAGCGGGAGGACGGTACGGCCCTCGTCGTCGGACCGTGCGTCCCCGACCCAGGACAGCCCCGCGTCCTCGCACTCCTTGAGGGTGTTGCCCGCCTTGGGCACCCGCAGCAGCTGGCATTCCGGCAGAGCCGAAACGTCCTCCATGGTCAGCGCAGCTCCGTCTCGGTGGTCAGCGCAGCTCGGTGGCGCGGGTGCCGATGTCGAGGAACTCCACGATGGAGGTGATGTCCGCGTTGTAGACGAAGCCCCGGGTGGTCTCGCTGACACGGTGCCCCTGCGAGGCCGCGTAGGAGCGCATGTGGCTGGGCAGCACGCTGGACATCTGGAACAGCAGCCGGGCGTACGTGTCCGGCAGCCCCTCCTCGCTGTCCGGGAAGGTGACCGGTGTGCCGCCGCTGCCGGACACGTGGAGGTTGAACAGGAGGACCGCGCCATCCGCGGTGGCGTGCGAGGCCAGCGCGATGGCGGCGCTGGTGGGGTCGCCATCGGTGGACTCGCCGTCGGTGAGGTTGAGTACGATCGGCGGGAAGCCGCTCGGGTGGGCCTCGACCCAGTTCGCGACGAGGCTGTCAGCGTAGCCGAGGGCGCGTGTCATGGGCGTGCCGCCGTTGGTCACCGGGTCCATCCAGACCGGGAACTGTACGGAGGTCTCGACCAGGCCGCCGGCGCCATCGGGCACCTTCTTGGTACGGCTCTCCACCCGCGCGGGGTTGTTGGCGACCTCGCTCAGCGGAACGAGGTCGCGCCCGGCCAGCGCCCCCTGGAACGCGGAGCCCACGTGATTGTGTCCGTACCCGATCACGGCCACGTGGAAGTAGTCCCGTACGCCTTCCTCTTTGGCGCACTTGACGGACAGTTCGGTCAGCAGCCGGTTGATCGCGTCGGAGACGACCTCGGCCCTCTGCTGCGTGACCTCACCGGCGCCCATGGGATCGCTCATGGAGGCGGACTGGTCCACGAGGAAGATGAAGCAACCCGGATTGGTTCGGCTGATCTCAGCGGTGTACGGCACTGCGCCCCCCTTGCTGTGAAGGGGATCACCATATCGAATGACCAGTGCTTTCACGCTGCCTTCACAGTCTCGGTGTCGGGGAAGTGATCGACACTCACATGCCGTTCCACCGGCCGTCGGCATGAGCCCCCGACGGTCTGCTCGACGACGTTTGGATCCAAGTGCTGCTCGGCGTCGTGGAGGACGTTTTCGATGCCTCCGGAATCGAGGCTAGTGCCTTCACCCAGGGCAGATTCCCATCAGGGCAGATTCCCATGATCAATGACATGGGAGGCAGTCTGCTGGTTACGCCTCGTGTGGCCACTGGGGCTGCGCGGCGTTCGGAGTGATGAACACCGCAAGGCAGCGGAACTCGCCACTTGAGCCCTCCAGTTGGGTGTACTGACGCCAGGCGAGCGTGTAGGCGCCGCGCAGCACTCGGGTGTTGTCCGGGAAGGAACCGCCGGCCCACAGCAAGGTGCCGCTCAGTTCACGCCCGTGGTGGATGCGGAACTCCTCGTCCCTGGTGGGCATACTGCGTTGCCTGGGGCGCCACAGGGCGGCCTCGTTTGTGATGAGCAGGGCCAGCCCGTTCTGGTCCTCGCGGTCGCAGAAGCGTTCCAGCCTTGCTACGTCCCGCAGGAAGTCCCTACGTGCGACGTCTGGGGCGTTGTGTCCGCGCAAGGCGTACTCCTCGGGAGGCGTCCCTGCTGTACCCGACCATTGTCGGGTCACGTACTTGAACTCGATTGCCGTACGGCTCGCCGGCCCCAGGCACAGTAGGTCCAGGTACTCCGAGGCGTTGCTTCCGCGCACCGGGATCTCGAGACGGCACCTGACATCCGGTGCGACCTCGCCTACAGAGAGGGCGAAACTGTGCTGGAGATCGGCCTCGGAGTGGAACACCGGCCGCCGCGCGCGTAGACACTCCAGGACTTCGTCCAGCGTGGCGCTACCCGCGATCGTCTCCAGAGTGGCGGGCCGGGGCGGGGGTGTTGGCATCGGCGTGGCCATGACGCCATTGAAGGCTGTGCGGCCTGCCCATGTCAGCTGATGTCGACTACCGTCGACAGGGCGTCGGCCACATCGCTGGACGCCGAAGCGCTCATGATCCGCCGAACCCATCTTCAAAGGGGCCGATACCGAGGATGCCGTCGGGCGGCAGCGATCTCCTAAAGAAGGTTGGTACGACAGAACCCGGGCTTGCTCGACTACTGGGTGCAGCGGCGGGGTGCATCGTGACCGACCGTTATCGAGTCGCGCCTCGGGAGCACGTTCCGCACGCGGTACGGCCTCCTCTGAGGCTGGTCAGGGTGAGGGTGATGGCCGTGCTGCACCTGCAGCGGCAGCGCCACCGGTCGGTGGTCTTCCCCGGATAGGGCTCCAACGGCTCGAACCCGGCGGCGCGTGCCTCCGCGGCGGCTGTCGCGGGATCGGTTCGGCCACCGGATCGGGGGCACTTCTTGCAGCCGGTGGTTCCCGACCGGACGGATGCCAGGCGCGTCATGACCTCGTTTCCGCAGGAACAGCGGCAGCGCCAACGGTCCGTGGTACGGCCGGGGTACGGCTCCAACGGCTCGAACCCGGCCGCTCGTACTTCGGCGGACGCACGCTCGTCGGTTGCCGAGTTGAGGGCACAAAACCGGCAGCCCTTCGAACCGCTGTTGACGTTGGAGTAGGTGGGGCTGGTTTCGCGACCGCATGTGGTGCAGCGGCACCGCCACGGTGTTTGGCTGCCCGGGTAGGGTTCAAGCGGTTGGAGTCCGGCCGCGCGCATGGTTTCTTGGGCCTTCGGCGCGTTCGTGGCGGCGCGTTTCGCCTGGGTTTCCTTTGCCCGGCAGACGCGACAGCGCTGGCCCGCGTTACGGACGGCATTGAACGTCGGACGCCCCTCGTGCCCGCAGGTCATGCAGCGCGAGGGCCAAGTCGCGTTGGTGCGGTCGGGATACGGCACGAGTGGCTCGTATCCCACAGCCCGCATCTCAGCGGCTGCGGCCTCCGCGTCGATGAGGACTGCGGCACGGGGCCGGCCGCCAGTGCGGGGCGCATAGGGTTTTTCTGCGCTCCGTGTTTCCTCATCGACCATGGCCCAGACCTCGGCCGCCGTGATGCGGGCTGCGGAGCAGGTCTCGGTCCAGCCGTTCGGCATGATGTCGCTCGTGAGGAAAGGAATGAGTCCGGCCTGATGCAGGCGGTCCAGCACGGCCTGCTCGACGTCGTAGGCGGCTGCGCCGGTGGTGTAGTCACGGGCCTGATGCAGTTGCCAACCCTGGCGTTCGTGTTGGATGAGGCGAGAGGTGTAGCCGGTGCAGGCACCGATCCCGATCTTGACGGCTTTCCACTCCTGGTGGGTGATCACGTAAACCTTCGACGGTCCTGCCAGGTCGATGCCGTGGGTGGCACAGAACTTGCATCCTCCACCAGCACGAATCTTCATGAGCGTCGGGGAGACCTCGTTGCCGCAGGTTACGCAACGGCACCGCCACGCAGTCACCGAGGTGGCATAGGGCTCCAGCGGCTCCAGCCCAGCCGCGCGCATGGCAGCCACCGCGATGTCCGGGTCGGTCTTTCTACCCGCTGCCGCCCTCACGTCGGCACAGTGCCGACAGCCGCCCTGGCCCGCCAGAATGCCGCCCAGACTCGGTAACGTCTCACGCCCACAGCCGTTGCAGCGACACCGCCACGCCTTGTCACGACGCCCGGCGTACGGTTCGAGCGGTTCCAGGTCAGCGGCACGCATGAGGGCCTCGGCTTCGTCCGCGGGCCAGCGGCGTCGGCCACCCGGGGAGGGAGGGCAGTACGGGCAGGCCCGAAGGCCGCGCCTGAGGTTACTCAACCTGATCTCGACGTCTCGGCCGCACGGGAGGTGGCGGCAGTGCCACAGCCCGCTCGGTCCCGGGTAGGACTCCAGCGGCTCGAGGCCGAAGTCTTTCGCCTCAATTGCGGCCCGGTCGCCGTCCGTGCGGGGCAGTTCGCGGCGACGCGACCATGCCCGGCTGATGCCCTGCCCGGCGTTCTTGCGCCCGCACGGGCCGCAGCCCCCTTGTCCGCCCTTGACCGACCCATGAGTCGGTGTCCCGATCGTGCCGCATGTTGTGCAGCGGCACCGCCAGGGCATGTCGGTCCCGGGATAGGGCTCCAACGGTTCCAGACCCGCCGACCTCATGAGCGCGGCGGCCTGGTCCGGATCGACCGGCGCGTTCGGCGCGCACCATCGGCACGGTCCCCCTCCGCGTTTGATGTACGAGTAGCGTGGCTTGGCCTCCCGGCCGCACGGCACGTGTCGGCAGCGCCAAGGGGGTGTCGCCCCGGGATATGGCTCCAGCGGTTCCAAGCCAGCCGAGCGCATCAGCGCCACCGCCGCCTCCGGAGGAATCGATGCCGTGCCTGAGCAGTACCGGCAGCCGCCTTGCCGACCCGCGGCAATGTTGCCCAGCCTGGGTGACACTTCTCTCCCGCACGCTTCATGGCGGCAGCGCCAGGGCTTATCACTTCCTGGATAGGGCTCCAGTGGTTCGAGCCCGGCATCCCGCAGAATCAGCACCGGATCGCGTGGATCCTTCCGCGGACGTCCCGTCGCCACCCGGCCTCCTTCTGAAGTGCCCGCTTCCGGGGTGAGGATCGCACGCGGCACTGACAATGGCCTTGTTCACGTCAGGAGCTTGGGGCGGGCTTCCTCGCGGCAGCCTCCTTGCCCGGCCCCGTCGGCGCGGCAAGTCGGACCCGCTCGATGCCGAGAACGCGGCCCGCGCGGTGCTGAGCGGGCGGGTGTGTGCTCAGGCCAAGGCGGGCGATGGGCCGGTGGAGATCGCCTGGATGTATAAGCTGGCGAAGGACTCGGCGGTCAAGGCCCGCACGCAGGCGATCAACCAGCTCAAGGCCGTCCTCATCCGTGCCGATCCGCAGCTGAGGGAGGAACTGGCCGGGCTGGGCAACGCAGAACTCTTCCGCACCTGCGCCGGGCTCGTCGACGACAGCCTGAACCACGAGGCCGGCGAGGGGGCGGTGCTCCACGCCGCCCACGTCACCCTGTCTCTCCTGGCCCGGCGCATCAGGGAGCGCAGCGAAGACATCCAAGACCTGGAAGGCCGCCCGACCCGGCTGGTGGATCGCCACGCACCGCAGCTGCTCGAGGTGGTGGGCATCGGTCCGGACACGGCCGTCACTTTGCTGATCACGATCGGGGACAACCCGGAACGAGTTGGCAGTGAGGCGTCCTTCGCGGCGCTGTGCGGGGTCAGCCCCGTCGAGCGTTCCTCGGGCAGTCGGCAGTACAGGCGCCTCAACCGGGGCGGCGACCGGCAAGCGAACGCGGCCCTGCACCGGATCGTGCAGACTCGCCTGCGCGTCGACCAGCGCACCTAAGACTATTACGAACGCCGCAGCAAGGAGGGCAAAACCCGGCGCGAGATAGTCCGCAGCCTCAAGCGCTACGCGGCCCGGGAGGTCTTCCACCTGGTCAGACCTGTGCAGCCGCAACCCTCGTCATAGGGGCAGTCGGTGACGACTATCCGGGTTGACGCGGCTGTGTGCACTGGCCCTGCTCCCCTGTCACGTCCGCACGCCCCGTATCAGGCAGCCCAGGCGCGGACGGTGGGCGCGGTGCTGAAGCCGACCCGCGGGAAGCTGGCGGGCTTCATGCCGAGCGAGTACGCGGTCATGGCCGTGGTGACGAGCGGTCGGCCGTCACGTCCAGTGCACATTGTGCTCATGCGACCAGTGTGCCCGGGCAGGCGCGCCGCGTGGTCCCAGGCGGCTTCCCTGGAGAACGCGACGGCGTCCATGCTGGCGCGTGCCATGCTCGGCGTCCGTTGTGCAGGGGCGCCTCTTCAGGAATCGTGACATACCGCGGTCAGTGAGGGCGTAACTTCCTCTTTATGAACAGCACTTGGGCGGCCCGTGATCTGCCTGTACTCGACACACTTGTGAAGTTCCTCGACGACGCTGCCGGGGAGTCGTTCCCTCACCTCCGAGACATCGCCGAGCTCACAGACCTTGAGGTCATCGACGTCGGAAGGGCAGCGATCGCGCTCGAAGGTGCAGGCCTGATCGATCTCCGGAAGGTGATGGGCGGAGACCACGGCCACTGGTTCGTCACGGGCGTTTCCGGCCACGCACGACACCTGGTCGGCCAGTGGCCTTCCGCCGAGCAGTTCGTCGACGAGGTCGCATCGCGCCTTGATGCCGCAGCGGACGACGAGACAGATCCGGAGCGGCGATCCCGGCTTCGCGAGCTGGCCAGCTCTGCCGGAGATGTCGCCCGCAGCGTGTTCGTCGACGTCGCAACTGCGGTGATCTCGAAGCAGATGGGAGTCTGAGCTAGCGGGCCGGAGTTCAACCTCTCCCGGGCGCACGTGGACTACCGTCAACGGCGACGCCATGGCAGGCGGCGTCTCGCGGGCGGGTTGAGCACGGCTTGCACGGCGCGGCCGAAGTTCCCTGCGGCGGCCTCGAGATCTCGGGGCCTGCGCGACTCGTGGTACCGGAAGACCTCGGTCATAAAGGTGTCTGCGGCTTCCCGGATCCCTGCGTTGGAGTGGCGCAGAAGTGGAGCGGCGGCGTGGGCGACCGCTGCCAGTTTCGGGATGATGGAGGCCGTAGCGGTCTTCACCTGAGTGCGCTCTTGGGCCAGGAACCAGGCCACTCCGCCCGCTCCGGCGGCCATCTGGCGCCAGTCCGGTTCCTTGGCGAACGCGGCCACCCCGAGCCCCGTCATGGACGCCAGGATGCCGGCCCGTACTGTCTCCATGCGGTTGCTCCACAGGGAGTGGTCGGCTTCTACGGCTGCACGCAGGTCGGCTACGGCGTGCACCATGGCGTCGAACTGGGCTCCGAGTGCGCTCTGCTCGGCCTTGGCGTCGGCGCGGGCCGTCGCTCGGGCAGTCAGCCATGAACCAAGGGGAACGCCCGCCAGACCGATTGTGGCCGTGATGAGGGCGTTGGGGTCGAACGTCACGGGCCCAGAATGCCGGTGCCGATCTTCGCTGGTGGCGCTGTTGCCAAGCCGTTACGGCCGGGGCGTCTTTAGAAGTCATCTCATTTGGTGAGTCTGCGGTAGCAGATGAGGGTGCAGGCGATGCTGGTGAAGGCGAGGAAGTGCTCGGCTTTGCGCTCGTAGCGGCGGTGCAGGCGGCGGCATCCGGCGAGCCAGGACATCGTGCGTTCTATGGTCCAGCGGTGACGGCCCAGACGGATCGAGGACTCGATGCCCTTGCGGGCGATGCGGTGCCTGATGCCGCGCCCGCGTAACCATCGCCGCAGGTGGTCGTAGTCGTATCCCTTGTCGGCGTGGAGCTTTGCCGGTCTGCGTCGCCGGCGCCCGCGCCGGGAGCGGATCGG